>CAXMRF010000011.1:0-41369 GCA_964195965.1 uncultured Nitrosomonadaceae bacterium | reverse complement strand
TGCATACCAAGAATTTCAACCGGATCGCCCGTATTGATCATGCCGCGCTCGATCCTGCCTGTCACCACTGTACCTCGTCCCTTGATGGTGAACACGTCTTCGATCGGCATCATAAACGGTTTTTCGTTATCTCTGACAGGTTCAGGAATGTACTCATCAACCACACGCAGCAGTTCACGAATGCTTTCGTATTCCGGTGCATCTATATCTTCGCTGGTGCTTTCCAGGGCTTGCAAGGCGCTGCCCTTCACGATCGGGGTCTCTTCTCCGGGGAAGCCATACTCTGTCAGCAGCTCCCTCAGTTCCATTTCCACCAATTCCAGAAGCTCAGGATCTCCCATCTGGTCGATCTTGTTCAGGTATACAACCACGCTGGGCACTTCCACCTGGCGGGCCAGGAGCAGGTGCTCCCGGGTTTGCGGCATAGGTCCATCAGAGGCTGCCACTACCAGTATTGCGCCGTCTACCTGGGCTGCACCGGTGATCATGTTCTTAATATAGTCGCGGTGTCCTGGCATGTCCACATGGGCATAGTGCCGTTTCTCAGTTTCATATTCCACGTGGGATATGCTGATTGTGATGCCGCGCTCTTTTTCTTCCGGCGCTTTGTCGATCTCATCAAAGGCCATGAAGCTGCCGAAACCCTGCATCGCCGCCACTTTTGTGATCGCCGCTGTTAAGGTCGTCTTCCCGTGGTCAATGTGGCCCATCGTGCCCACATTCACATGCGGTTTCGTTCGTAGAAATTTTTCTTTCGCCATAATTCCTCTCCTGACCTATATAATTACTATCTTCTAAAGGCTAGATTATTTGTGTTGATTTACTCACCTTCAACAATTATTTTCGATAATTCCCCTGATACTTTTTTATAATGATCAAATTCCATCGTAAACGCACCCCTGCCCTTGGTAGCAGAACGCAGTTCTGTGGCATATCCAAACATTTCTGCCAAAGGAACCATAGCTCTCACACCCTGGGAACCTCCGGGATGGGTATCCATACCCTGAACGTCTCCCCGGCGGGAATTAACTTGACCAATTATATCACCCAGGTATTCTTCAGGTATCACTATTTCGACACGCATTACAGGTTCTTGCAATACCGGGGATCCTTTTTGAATGCCCAGCCGAAAAGCCATTGATCCTGCCATTTGAAATGCCAGGTCGCTGGAATCTACTTCATGGAATGATCCATCAACCAGGGTTACTTTCACATCTGTTACTGGATAACCGGCAATCACACCAGATTCAGCAGCAGCCATTACACCTTTTCTAACAGCAGGGATATATTCCCGGGGGATAGTTCCACCGCGAATGGTTTCCTCAAATACTATTCCACTGCCAACTTGACCGGGTTCCATATTTAATACCACATGACCAAATTGACCATGTCCACCTGATTGTTTCACATGGCGGTAATTAACTTTCTCAACTGACCGGGTGATGGATTCTTTGTAGGCAACCCGTGGTCGACCTACCCTGGCTTGCACTTTGAATTCGCGCAGCATGCGATCTACCAGCACTTCAAGGTGCAGTTCTCCCATACCAGAGATTAAGGTTTGCCCGGTATCACCATCAACACGGACCTGGAAAGTTGGATCTTCTTCTGATAATTTCTGCAGAGCAGTTCCTAATCTATCTTGATCTGCAGTCGTCTTTGGCTCAATGGCAACCATTATCACGGGATCCGGGAAGGAAATAGTTTCCAAAATAATCGGGGATCCAGTATCACAAAGTGTGTCACCAGTAAAACTGTTCTTTAAACCCAGCACTGCAGCTATGTCTCCAGCACCAGCTTTAGTAATATCTTCCCGGCGATCTGCATACATGCGGATTAATCGCCCAATGCGTTCTTTTTTCCCTTTGCCGGGATTAAATACCGTTGTACCCTGTTCAATAACACCAGAATAAACTCGGATATAAGCCAGACGACCTACATAGGGATCGGTCACAATTTTGAATACCAGACCGCTTAAAGGTTCTTCATCATCCGGTTTCCGGAAAATAGTTTCTTCAGTTTTTGGATCACTGCCTTTAACTGGCGGGATGTCCAACGGGGATGGTAAATATTCTATAACTGCATCCAATAGAGGCTGAACACCAGTGCTGATCAAAGAACTGCCGCAAAGGACTGGTATCAGTTCGTTATTTATAACTGCGGCCCGAAGAGCCTTTTTCAGCTCATCTTCATTGATCTCAACTTCTTCCAGGAATTTATTGGTCAACTCATCATCAGTTTCAGCGATTGCTTCGACCATTTCAGTCCGGGCGATTTCAACCTGTTCTTTAAGATCATCCGGTATGTCTACCTCTATAGGTGGACTACCTTCATGGTCTTCCCAGATATAAGATTTTCGTGAAATTAGATCCACAACGCCTTTAAACTGGTCTTCTTCACCAATGCCAACTTGAATTTTAACTACATTCGCGCCAAGCCGGTCGCGGATCATTCCCACGGTCCGGTCATATGAGGCACCAACGCGGTCCATCTTGTTAACAAAACAAATTCGGGGAACCTTGTAAAGATCAGCCTGCCGCCAAACAGTTTCACTTTGCGGTTCAACTCCCTGCACTGCATCAAAAACAACAATCCCTCCGTCTAATACACGAAGGGATCGCTGAACTTCTGCGGTAAAGTCAATATGACCTGGGGTATCGATAACATTAATAAGATGACGCTTCCAAACAGCTGAGATGGCAGCAGAAACGATTGTGATACCTCGCTCGCGTTCCTGGTCCATCCAGTCGGTAACAGTTGTCCCATCATCAACAGAACCAATTTTGTGAGTTTTCCCAGTGTAAAAGAGAATTCTCTCAGTCGTGGTTGTTTTACCCGCGTCAATGTGGGCAATGATACCAATATTTCGAAACTGCTCTAAAGCGTACTTTCTAGCCATAAAAACCTAAATGCAAATTTTCCTTAAACCCTGAAATGAGAAAATGCCCGATTGGCTTTTGCCATTCTGTGGGCTTCTTCCCGCTTACGGATTGCAAGACCTTCATTATTAACTGAGTTCATTAGTTCTTCTGCCAGGCACTGGTCAAATGGTATTCCTTTCCGAGCCCGAGCCGCTTCTAATAGCCAGCGGGTTGCCAGTGTAAATTGGCGGTGAGTTGGCACTTCCATTGGAATCTGGTAAGTCGCACCACCGATTCGGCGGGGTCTTACCTCCATACGAGGGGATGCATTTTGCATAGCCAGCTCAAAAAGCTCAACCGGATCTTTACCTGTTTTTTCGGCCATGATGTCAAATGCACCATAAACCAGGGATGCTGCAACGTTCTTTTTTCCTTTTTTCAGGACATGATTGATAAAAGTCTGTACCTTTACATTGTTGTAACGTACATCCGGTTCAATCTTTCTCCTGTCAGCATTTCTCCGTCTCATCTGTTTTCTCCATCAAATAATAAAAAACATTTTACTGGAACAAAAAAATCTTAGGGTGCTTTAGTTCCATATTTTGAACGACTTTGTTTGCGGTCATCTACACCAGTGGAGTCCAGCACACCACGAATAATGTGGTAGCGCACACCAGGGAGGTCTTTCACACGTCCACCACGCACCAGAACAACAGAGTGCTCCTGAAGACCATGTCCTTCTCCGGGAATATAGGCGGTCACCTCAATACCATTGGTCAGACGCACACGGGCAATTTTCCGCAGCGCTGAGTTTGGTTTCTTGGGAGTCATAGTTCGCACAATGGTGCAAACGCCCCGTTTTTGAGGAGCGCCTTTATCCTGGCGAATTCTACGCTGTTTCATAGTATTAAGCGTATAACGCAGCGCAGGTGCTTTGCTCTTGGATTTCTTATCTGTGCGTCCTTTACGGACTAATTGATTAATTGTTGGCACATTTGCCTCCGTACCTAATCCTGATCATTTTTCAAATAGCAAGGCCATCGATTTTCCTGGATGGCCTTGGATCGCTCGCTAACCGTTATTCAATCAATCGTTTCTGCCCTCTACTATTTAAGGGCAACGACTAAGAATTTTAGCACGCCACTAAAGCGGCGTCAAGCCAGTTCAACTCATTTCATCCAGCGATTTATGGGCAGAAAACTCTTTATTAGCGATTTCCCAAACCCAATAAGCCTGTACTCATACGCGGAATTTGCGACCTGCTGTCTTCCTTTCCAAAACTAATTATTTCACCTTCTTCTGTGACTGCTTCAATTGCCAGTCCAAGGCTCTGCATTTCTTTGACCAGCACCCTGAATGAAGCCGGAATTCCGATATCTTCTATCGGCTCTCCTTTAACAATCGCTTCATAAGCCTGCACCCTGCCCACAACGTCATCTGATTTAATTGTAAGCATTTCCTGTAAAGTATAGGCGGCGCCATAAGCCTCGAGAGCCCAAACTTCCATTTCTCCGAACCGCTGACCACCAAACTGGGCTTTACCACCCAGAGGCTGCTGAGAAACCAAACTATAAGGTCCTGTGGATCTAGCGTGAACCTTATCCTCTACAAGGTGGTGCAGTTTGAGGATGTTCATGATTCCAACAGTAACAGGATTATGGTAAGCTTTACCAGTTTTTCCATCATAGACCGTTAATTTACCATAGAGCGGTAGTGGCACTCCCGTTTCCAGGACCAATTTGTCAGCCATTTTTCTGAGTTTTTCCTGATCCTTTTTATCCAGTTTACTGGAATCTTTACCGGATACGCTTTCAATCCACAATTTCAAACAGGCAGTAACAGCTCTATCATCCTGAGCGTCTCGCTCATTGTTTGGTATAACTCGATCCTCAAAGAAAAGAATTCCCTCCGGATCATATCCCTTGTCGACAAGCCATTCCTTAAGCACGGAACGGCGGGCATAAATTTCATCGGATACAAGGTTATACACATCATAACCGCGGTCGCCCAGCCAATTTTCCAGGTATAACCTGCGGGCTTCATTATTATCTAGAAGATCATTTGGTTCATAATCAAACCCGTCCAGCCATTTCCAGGCTTTTTGTTCTGAGTCGCTCCAGGCCTGATCCATCATCCAGCTTCTTGCCAATTCAGCTTCGATTTCACTTTCATGGGCACCGTCAAATACTGGTGTCACAGCCCTAAAGCCCAGTTTTCGAGCAGCCCAGCCAAGGTGCGCTTCCAAAACCTGACCTATATTCATACGGCCGGGCACACCAGTGGGTGATAACAACATATCTACTGGTGTTCCGTCCTCAAGGTAAGGCATATCTTCTACTGGAACAACTGTTGAAACAACCCCTTTATTTCCATGACGTCCGGCGATTTTATCTCCAGCGGTGATGCGGCGTTTCTGGGCCACAAAGACCCGAACCATTTTCTCCACTCCAGCTGAAAGATCTGCATTATCTTCCCGGGTAAAGACATTCACTTCAATCACTTTACCCCGCTCACCATGCGGCATACGCAGGGATGTATCTTTTACGTCCCGGGATTTTTCACCAAAAATTGCCCGAAGCAAACGTTCTTCCGGGGATAATTCTTTCTCACCCTTAGGCGAAATTTTTCCCACCAGAATGTCATTGGGACCAACTTCGGCGCCAATTCTGATCACTCCGGTTTCATCCAGATCTTTAAGGGCTTCTTCACCTACATTAGGAATATCTCGGGTAATTTCTTCCGGACCAAGCCGGGTATCCCGGGATTCAACCTCATGCTCTTCAATATGAATAGAAGTATATACATCATTCATAGCCAAGTGTTCTGAGATCACTACTGAGTCCTCAAAGTTAGCACCTTCCCAAGAAAGGAAAGCAACAGTAATGTTTTGGCCTAAAGCCAGGTTGCCATTCACTGTTGAAGAGGAATCAGCAATTACATCGCCTTTTTTAATTAGCTGACTCTTTTTCACGATAGGCCGTTGGTCAATACAAGTGCTCTGGTTAGATCGTTCATATTTCCAGAGTTTATATTCCTTGGTTTCGTTATCAGTCGAGCGTATGACAATCTTGTCACCTACAACTGAGATTACTTCTCCATCCTCTTCAGCCAGCAGCACCTGACCGGAATCCATCGCAGCAGGTTTTTCCATACCTGTAGAAACCCGGGGAATTTCCGGGCACAACAGGGGAACACCCTGGGCTTGCATGTTTGAACCCATCAAAGCACGGTTAGCATCATCGTGAGAGAGGAAAGGAATTAAAGCAGCACTGATACCAACAATCTGGTTTGGCGCAACATCAATATATTCAACATCAGTGGGTTTCACAAAAAGGAAATCCGAGTGATGCCTGGCCGATACTCGTTCTTTAACAAACTCAAAATGATCATTAATCTCAGCGTTGGCTTGTGCGATCACAAATCGGTCTTCTGCATCCGCAGCCAGGTATTCAACTTCTTCGGAAATAAATGGTGTTACTAACACATCGTCAATCTTGGCTTTCTTCATTGCAGTAGCCAATTTGCTGGTTATGCGATCACCAGCAGAGGCTATTAATTTACCAGTTTTGGGATGGGCTACATCCTCACGCAACTGAGCGTCTACAATTTCCGGATCACCGGGAGAAGCAGCCTGCCGAACCTTGCGATAAGGTGTTTCGATGAAACCATAATCATTTACCTGGGCATAAGAAGCAAATCGGCCGATTAAACCAATGTTGGGACCTTCAGGAGTTTCAATAGGACAAATTCGTCCGTAGTGAGACTGGTGAACATCTCTCACATCAAATCCAGCTCGCTGGCGGTGTAAACCACCTGGGCCAAGAGCTGATAGAGTTCGTTTATGCCGCAATTCTGAGAGCGGGTTAGTTTGATCCATAAACTGTGATAACTGACTGGATCCAAAGAATTCCCGCAAGGAAGCCACCACTGGACGTATATTCACCAGGGTAACCGGGGACATCTTTTTGTTACCGCGGATGGACATTCTTTCACGGATGACCCTTTCCATGCGGCGAATACCGACTCGTAATTTATTCTGAATTAGCTCATCAACAGTCTTAATACGGCGATTGCCCAGGTGATCGATATCATCCGGATCGACCATATTATTGTTGATTTCGATCATCCGGCGGATTAAGTAATAAATATCCCATTTAGTAATGGTCAGGTGAGATACCGGCACCTTGCCTTCCAGATCATATTTTTGATTTAATTTGTACCGGCCCACTCGTTCCAGGTTATAACGACGATCGTTAAAGAGCTGATCTTCTAGGAATTCCCGGGCATTTTCTACCGTTGCAGGATCTCCAGGACGCATACGTTTGAAGAAATCAATTAGAGCCATCTCAGCAATAGTCATGCCTTTGGGCACTTCCCAATCCGGCTCCTGCGCAAAACAGGCCGGAATAAACATGCGGTCTGGGTTGGTATCAATATCTTCAAAGAGAGCAATTAGTTCTTCATCTGTTCCTGTTTTAATTGGAGAATCTGTAAGACCATCATCTACAGCCGCCAGGGCCCGCAGGAAGATGGTAACAGGGATAGTTCGTTGTCGGTTAAACCGAATGGTCAAGTACCCAGTTTTCCGGGTTTCGAATTCCATCCAGGCACCACGATCTGGAATCAGTTTGGAAACTGACAGGCGGCGGCCAGTATTACGGTCAACCTCAGCTTCAAAGTAAACACCCGGGGAGCGGATCAATTGTGAAACGACCACCCGCTCTGTACCATTAATAATGAAGGTGCCTTTGTCTGTCATCTCCGGGAATTCGCCCATAAAAATCTCTTGCTTGATGGGTTCAGGCACTTTCGCGCCAGCCAGAAGGACAGATACATATAAAGCAGAACCGTAGGTTAAATCGCGTTCAACGCATTCCTGCACTGAATATTCAGGATCTTCAAATCTGAAGTCCAATCCCCATTGTTCAGCTTCTGGGGTTTGACTGGGAAAATATAATTTCATTTTCCCGTTATAAGATTCAATCGGAGAGATCTCGTGAAAAAGGTCTTTTACTCCTTTCTCCTTTAATCTTTTATATGACTCCAGCTGAACCTCAATCAAGGGTGGTAAAGGATAATGATAACTAATGCGAGCGTAACTTTTGACTTTATCTACATGAGCCATAAAATCTCCCTCTTCCTTTTTCTACTTGACCAAACTGCACCGCAGAGGTTACTATACGCGTTAATATGCCCCGGCTCTTACACCAGGGCAAACAAATTTGGTATTGAATCTAAATTTGGATACTGTTTCATAAAACAAGTATCCCGCTGGGCTGATTTTAACCCAGACACATAATTATATAAAACATGGCAGGAACGGTCAAGGCATGCTGAGAATAGATTTCGTAACCTGAGCCTGCCAATATTATGGGAATTACTATGGATGGAAATCATAAATCAGGTTTTATCGCAGTCATGGGGCGGCCCAATGTTGGTAAATCAACTCTACTTAATCGCCTCTTAAAACAAACGGTTGCCGCGGTTTCTCCCAAGCCACAGACCACTCGTTTGCAACAATTGGGTATTCTCACCCTGCCTGAAGGCCAGCTGATCTTTATTGATACACCAGGTTTGCATAATGCCCAGCATAAATTGGGAGAGTTTATGAACCTGGATGCACTGAAAGCATTGGAAGATGCGGATCTGATCATCCTGCTCTTTGATAGCAGTACCCTCCCCCAGGAGGAAGACCTGATATTCGGGAAAGCCTTTCAGGAATTGAAAGATAAGCCGCCAGTGTTCCTGGTGCTCAACAAGATTGATAAATTATCTCCCCAGGAACTTAAAGACCGAACGGCTCAATACCAGGCGCTGATGCCTGGTGCACCCTTAATCGCTGTTTCAGCCTCCACAGGTGAGAACCTGGACCAGCTAGAGTCCTCGATTATCGATGTGTTGCCGGAAGGCCCATTGCTTTATCCAGAGGATCAAGTCACCGATTTATATGAACGGGAAATTACTGCAGATTTAATCAGAGCCTCGGCGATGCGTGTCCTCCAGAAAGAACTTCCCCATGTAATCGCTGTAAGAATTGATGAATACAAAGAGAGAAACCAAAAAGGAGCCTATATCGAAGGAACCATCTTTGTAGAACGGGACTCTCAAAAAGGAATCGTAATTGGAGAAAGCGGGAAAATGATTAAAAGGATTGGCTCCATGGCTCGAAAGGAAATTGAGTCCATGAGTGGTCGGAAAGTATTTTTACAGCTTCGGGTCAAGGTGAGAAAAAATTGGCGCAACGATTTGAATGCGCTGCGTTTGTTCGGGTTCAAGAAATAAAATTAACCTTCAAATATATTCTTTGAAGATTGCCTTTAATCATCAATCACATTAAATTCTATGCTGAACTCTGATTGATTTCCAGCTTGATCTTCTGCGCTGATAACCAATTCGTATTCCCCCACTGCCATAACCCAGGGATGAATAAATGGCGGCAGTTTTCTGGAAGATAGCAATTCATCATTTAGAACAAAATCAACCTGCTGAATTTCTGAATTATTTCCAAACTCCACCTCAAACAATATTTCCTTTCCCCGCTCAAAAGAAACATCTCCGTCAATAAGGTCCGTTTTGAAGATCAATTCTGGCAAAGTATTATCGACTGAAACAACCAAAGAAATTTTCTCTATTTGCTGCCGTTCCTTAATTAAAACCAATTGCAGAGCATAAATCCCATCATCCAAATCAGTTGTATCCCATGCCCCCAGCCGGGAGTTTTCCACAGGATTTGTAATCTCGGGACCAATTTGCAGCCAGGACCTGGGATTGATACCTGTACCATACTGTAAACGAGCAGAGACAAATTCCTCCTCAGGGATAGATCCGACAATCCTGATCTGGCCGTTTATAAATGAAAAATTATCTGGATATGTAAAAGAAAAACCATCCCTCGTGTTGTTGCTATTCTCGAGGTCATACATCGTAGGGGGCGTGGCAAGCCCAACTTGTTCCGCCCAGGTTTTGGCTTCGTCTGGTACATTCAGGTACACCCGTTCTTCTATTTGCTGGGAAGCTGTAAATACTGAGGCCAGCTGCCCTGTTTCACGATTGACCTCCAGCGCCTGATATAACGTGTCGGTTCCCTGGGGTTCACTCCCCTGGATAAACACCTCTCTAACTATCCTGGGGCAGTTTTCTGTTGGCAGCATTCCGGAAGGAAAACAGACGTCCAGGGTAAGAGTCCGGGGTGGTATCACCCATCCCTCATCAATTTGTTCCCTGGTGATAGATTGAGTAATCGCCCGCCAGATACTCGAAGTTATCTCGATATAATCAGCACCTGTGGTTTGCTCAGCATTAGTTGGGTCGCCCGCCCAAACAGCTGTGACAAATTGAGGAGTATAACCAATTACCCATCCAGATTCTGATTCTGGTACAAAACCAACCTTAACCCCCACAATTTTTCCTATCTGAAAAACATCAGCGTATTTTGAATCTGCCCGGTTCAACTCATCAATCAGAACATGATTAATTAAGTAGACTAACTCTTCACTAATAATTTTCTTCTCGATAACATCATTCCCATACGCCCATTGCAGCCCTGAGCGATCCTCGATCCGGATGATGGAAGCAGGTTGAATATCAAGACCTGTGCTTCCATTATTTTTTCCCCGCAGATAACCCTGATTCACAAAAACTCCAAAACCCTGGGCCAGGTCAATCATTTCCAGAACTGGACTTTCTGAAAACAACGGGCAATCCAGACAATTTTCTTCATCAAGGGAGAAACCAAATAATGTCAGGGTATTTCGAAATTGGTGGATCCCCTGTTCCGACCAGAGCTGAACTGCTGGTGATAAATAATCATTTCCCAGGGCTGTCCGGATATTCACCGGTCCTTGAAAATCACAATTTTCCGTACATCCAGGATGAAGTTGGTTTGGAGTGAAATCCTTACCTTCAATGGGTATATCCCAGACAAGAGAAGCCGGCTCAAATCCCCTTGTGAAAGCATTCAAATATAAATATGGGGTAATTAATGTACCAGGATTTTTGGCCTCATCCAGACTGAGATTATTCCCCGGTTCTGAAATCCCTGCCATTCCTCGCACTTCCCCGCTAACTGGATCCAGCAGGACTACATTGATTTCCAGGGAATCCGATTGATCAAGGATTTTTCCATTATATTTCGGGAGCAATCGGGAAGCTTCACAATTCGGGTTTAACGCAGGTTCACCACCATATACTCGCTCAACCATAATCTCTGTGGTGCATTCCAGTTCATGTTGGATTTTTTCATCTATGGTTGAAATGAGATTAAATCCTCCCCTTAATAACCTTTCCCGGGGAACAGAAACACTGGCTTCATTTAATATATAGTCAATATAGGGCGGGCGAATCAGGCTGGATGTGTTCTCCGGGTCTGCGTAAATAAGTTGTTTCTGCCCTGATAATTCAGCTTCACCTATTGAGATGAGGTTTAAACCTAACATTTCATCCAGGAGTTTCTCCTGGTTTTCTTTTGCAGCCGCAGGTGCATCAAACGGATTCAAAGAAGGGTATTTTATAACAGCTGCTAATAATGCAGAATCTGCCAGATCGAGGTTCTCGAGGTTACTTCCGAAATAATAATTAGCCGCCTGGGAGGCGCCATAAATCTGATTGCCAAAATAGGCGCTATTTAAGTACCATTCGAATATTTTTTGCCTGCCATATCTGCCGACGATTTGGTCAGCTAATAAATTTATTCGAATATCCCGATAGGGATGAGTAATTTCATCCCATAATAAAAGTTCACTCACTAATTTCTGGGGAATTGGATCTATGTTTGAATCCATAATACTGGAAATAAAATTTCCAGGACGTTGAAAATAAATTGGATCAATCGCCACCAAAGCAGCATTAATGAAAACCTCAGGTGCATCCCGGAAAAAGAGCATACTACCATCGGTAATATTGATATAACGCCGGTGATCCACAACTGGATTTTCAAATCGCCATAATTCTGTTTGGCCTTGATTATCAAGAATCCTGGTAGGCTCCAGCAATACGCCATCGGTGGGATTTAATAGGATCTCCATCTGCTCAGGAGTTGGCAGGTCTTTTGTAACTACTGAGTATCGGTCCACACCAATAATTATTCCGGCAGCTGCGGTGATACTAAAAACAACAGCTATCACCAAACCGATCGTCCCCAGCGGATTGGATCGGTCCTTTTTTCGTTTATTGGCTCTAAACCGCATAATATGCGATTGGATATTCATATGAGTTTTGATCTCAATGGATCACTTGAGAGATATAGTTCAGTAATTCCCGGGCTGATTCCAGGTTCTTCTCACTGGGGCCGCCCAGCATGGTTGCCAATTCCTTGATTCTGTCTTCACCTCGAATTTCCTGGACCTGGATCGTTGTCCGTCCATCAGCCATGCTTTTTATTACCTGATAATGCTGCTGTCCAAAACCAGCCAGCTGCGGCAAATGGGTAATACAAATTACCTGGTGTTCTGGAGTTAGCCGGTATAATTTTTCTCCAACAACCACACCAATTCTTCCACCGATACCCTGGTCAATTTCGTCAAACACCAGGGTTGAAATATGATCTGCCTGGGCTAGCACATTCTTAAGCGCCAGCATAAGCCGGGCGGTTTCACCACCAGAAGCTGTTTTTGCGAGCGATTTTAGTCCTTCTCCAGGGTTCGTTTCTATCAAAAATTCAATCTTTTCCAAACCATCCGGATAATAAACCAATCGTTTGCCATCTTTTGTAGGAACGCCCTGAGGATCTTCTGTAGTAAGGAAATCCACCTCAAATCTGGAGCCCGCCATTTTGAGGTCATCCAATTGGGTTTCCAGGCCGGAAACCAAGCGGAGAGCGCCTTCTTTTCTTCCTTAACTAAGCTGATCGCCGGACCGACCCAGTTCGTTCAATAAACGGATTTCAGCCTGCTCCAATTCTCCGATTCGCGCACTGCGATCCGTAATCTCTTCCAATTCTTTTTGGGATTTTTCCTGATATGCAAGAATAGCGGAAATTGTCTCCCCAAATTTTCTCTTAAGATCGTGAATCAACTCCAGGCGTTCCTGGGTTTTTTCAAGTTCAACCGGGTTGAATTCAAGATTGTCCAGGTACAATCGAAGATCCTTATTCAGCTCAAACAAACCGTCACTTAGTTCATTGGTCCGATCATTGAGAGGATTCATTGTCGGGTCTGTTTTTGAAAGATTTTCCATTGAACTGGTAATCTGACCCATCAAGTCCATTAGAGTTGGTTGATGACCAAGCGCCTCATCCATCAGGACAAGGATATTCTGACTCAGATCAGCTAATTTTTCAGCATTAGCTAATCGGATCCGACGCTCAACAAGGCTATCTTCTTCTCCTTCCTGAAGTGCCGCTAACTCAATCTCCTCTACCTGAAAAGAGAGTAATTCCTTTCTTTGATCCGCTTCCAGATCGGATTGCCGCAATCGAGACAGATCTTTATGAACCTCTTTCAATTTTTGATACACTTCCTGGTAATCCAAAAGTTGAGCGGTTGTACCAGCAAAACGATCTAACAAACCCAGATGCTGATTAACCCGCATCAATGAGAGATGTTCAGACTGTCCATGAATATCCACTAAATACTGGCCCAGTTCGACCACAACAGCGACATTAGTTCTATGGCCATTAACCCTGGCTGTGTTGCGTTTATCTTTCCGTAATTCTCGGGTCAGGGTCAGATATTCAGTTCCATCAAGGAGATCCTCTTCCTCAAGCAGCTGGATAACAGGTCCCTTCACATTTTCTGGAATTTTAAATACCGCTTCAACACTGGCGAACTCGCTGCCCTTTCTCAGTGTTGACATATCAACCCGCTGACCCAGTAACATGTCCAGGGCACCCATAATAATCGATTTCCCCGCTCCGGTCTCGCCAGTTAAAATAACCAGACCTGGATTAAATTCCAGGTGCAGGGCATCAATAATTGCGAAGTTTTTTATTCGTAATTCAACAAGCATGTCAATTTCTTAATTGGTAATACACATATGCAGAGATTATCCCAGCATAAGCCAGGGGCCAAACCATCGAAAATATCCCCCCGGTGAAGATAAACCCATAAACCAGGACATCCCGAATAATTGAAAACACTAACGGTAAAATACTCCCCAGGAAAGCGGACCCACTGATAACATATTTCAGCATAGGTGAACGCCGATTATTAATCGCCTTTTTAACCACCAAAATCGCCAGATACCCTGCGCCCCAAGCAATGAATATCGTATAAAAGCCCAGGTACAGAGAGATTCTGCTTCCCAGGTAGGAAATAACAGCAGCAATTAAACCGGCCAGGATCTGATCGAACCACTTGGTGGTAATAAATATCTTTTGCTGCGAGCGAATGCATTCAGGACAGCGATATCCGGTTGGGGTGCGGGTTGCACATTTAATACAGATAGGTTTTTCACACCGATTACAACGTAATTGAGTTTCACGTTTGGGGTGAAAAGTGCAGGTAAGGGTATTTTCTATTTCAGACATGGCTTTTCTTAATTGATGGATTTTGTTCCATATAAGGGATTAAATTACGGTAAAAATATCCGGGGTCTTTGAACCGGATAAACCTGACGCTATCATCACTTGCCTTGATCTCTATCCTATCGTCGTTTATCAGGTCTATAGGTGGTTGACCATCGATGCTGATAACTGCCTGATGAGACGTATTAACAAAAACTGAGACAAGTACATTTTCAGATAAAACCAGGGTTTGCTCGATTGATAAATGCGGTGCTACTGGAACCAGAATCACATTCCTTAATTCCGGGGACAAGATAGGACCGCCAGCAGCCATAGCATAAGCTGTAGATCCCGTGGCAGTGGAAGCGATAATTGCGTCCGCAATAATTGTGCTGAGATGTTTTTCATTAATGAGTATTTTTAACTGGATTGGACGGATAGTTGCTCCCCTGCTTATCACTGCATCATTCAGGGCATCCCATTTCCCAATTTCCTGCTCATCTCGATACAAAATGGATTGCAGCATCATCCGCTCTTCCACCCAGAAATCCCCTGCCATAACTCGCTGAAGCGCGCCCTGCCATTCATCCCGCTGAATTTCAGTCAGGAATCCAAACCGACCCAGGTTAATCCCAAGGATCGGAACCTTGGCAACTGCACTGATATGCCCTGCCCGGAGCATGGTGCCATCTCCACCCAGTGCAATTAACAAATCCTGGTTGCTGTTGCTGATTCCTTCTCTGAGAGCGCTATCGTCCATTCGACCCAGCAGTACAGTCTTGCCTTCCTCTTCTAACGACGCGCCAATTTCTTCCGCCAGGGAATATGCTTCTTGATTATAGGGGTGAACAGCTATGGCTACACGATCAAACTTATAGTTCTTCTCAGACATAGGTCTAACTTATATTAATCTATTTGATAATCTCAACAATGTCGATAAAGATCTTATTCTGACGGTGGTTGAAACAAATTGTCTGCCAGCGTTGAAACTCCCGGGACAGAGATTTCCCCAAAATTTGCTTCAAATTTCGCCAGGTTATCTCCCAGAGCTTTATAAAACAACTTTGCACTTAATGGACTGAGTAAAACCCGGGACTTAAATGTTGGTGTTTTTAATCCCGGCAAAACCTGGGCAAAATCAAATACAAACTCAAATGGGGAATGAGTAATTCTGGCCAGGTTTGCATACGTAGCTTCCAAATCAGGTGGAATGTTAATCAGCGGTATTTTCTTCTCTGGGGAATCTTTGCTCATAATCGAAACCTCTCGCTGGTATTTTCAGGGTGTTTAGAAGGGAATATCATCCTCTTCCACTGAATTGGCTATGCCGCTGGAATCCTGCCCCTGATAAGATTGATCATCTGATTTGGAGGATAAAAAGATAACATTTTGGGCTGTTATTTCATAACTCGCCCCGGTGGTGCCGTCATTGCGGGTAAAAACCCTTGGGCCGCCTGTTTCTGAATCCACATTCAAACGTCCTTCGATCAATACCTTACTGCCCTTCTTTAAATATTGATTGACGGTTTCTCCCCTGGCGCCCCAGACAGAAACACGGAACCAAATTGTTTCCGTCACTTTTTGTCCATTCGAATCATTATAGACCCGATTCGTAGCAACATTAATATTGGTTACTGCTGATCCATTTGGTAAATATCGCATTTCAGGATCTCTTCCTAAATTTCCTGCAATGGTTATTTTATGATACACATTTCCTCCTCTAAAGCAGGTAATTTCCTGCTCTTCCTGGTTAGATAGGAGAGTAATCTCCATTTACCGGGTATTATACACTGTCTCAATTTATGGGGGCTTGGTTCAGGGTTGCCTGACCATAATTTTTGATTAGAATTGCATTAACATTTTTCAGAGTGACCCCCTTTAATCTATTATTCTTTAGGCAGAACTTCACGAACAATCAGGTCAGAAAAACTAACGGTCAGCGCGGTATCACCAACGGAACGGGCATACACTCCAAACGATCCCACAATCAATTGTTGGTCCCTTACAATAAACTGGGGATCCCCATTAATATAAATGTGGATTTGATCGTTTACTGCCAAAACTGCCAATTTCGAAACGCTGGGTGCGCCAGGTGGTACAGATGCACTCCTGGTCCAGGG
Organism: uncultured Nitrosomonadaceae bacterium; assembly: GCA_964195965.1. GTDB lineage: Bacteria > Chloroflexota > Anaerolineae > Anaerolineales > UBA11858 > B10-G9. The sequence continues at coordinate 24,951 of CAXMRF010000011.1, read as the reverse complement.
ATAAAGGACAGTACCTCCGCTGCCTACAATTTTATCCAGGCGGACTTCCCCATCACAGGAGAGCCCAAAACGATAATACTGATACCTGCCAAATACACGAAACAAAAAACCATATTCATCTCGACCGGAACATAAGACAGGATTTGCAGTGATTTCTGCATAAAAATCTTGCAGGTCAGGTTTTTCTAGCGTTCCTGCAGAAAAAGTCCCCGGTTCATTAATAATGATATTGATTTCCCCATTTCCTATATTGATCTGAGATCTCTCTGACCAAGGGACAGTCCAATTATCCGGAGATGAAAAATCATCCTCAAAAATAATTTCTCCAAGTTCCAACATAATTCCCGGAGTAGGTGTGACTACCATTGTAGCTGTCACCTCGAGAGTAGCTGTTGGCGGGAACCACTCAACGGTTGAGGAAGGGGAAGATTCCATAGTCACGGTTGCTGTTGGCTCCTGTGTTGATGTGGGCTCTGGCAGACAAGCGGCCAGGCAAATAACCAACAGAATAATTGAGATTTTTTTCATAAATTTTTTAGCGTTGAATAACCTGAGTTCGCTCGGGGCCAACGGATATAATTTTTGCTGGTACGTCAACTAAATCTTCAATTGTTGAGACATAATTCCTGGCTGCTTCCGGTAATTTTTCCCAGGACCGGGTTAAGGTCAAATCTTCCTGCCACCCGGGCACTTCTTCATAAACAGCCTCCATCTTACACAAATTTGCCGGTCCTAGAGGGAGAATTGAAAAAATTTCCTCACCTATCCGATATCCTGTACAAATCTTGATCGTATCAAATCCAGAGAGGATATCCAGTTTCGTCAGAGCCAGGTCAGTAATACCATTCACCCGAACTGCATAACGCAGCAAAACAAGATCCAACCAGCCTACTCGGCGGGGACGGCCGGTTGTGGTACCAAATTCATCCCATTCATTTTCTCCGGTTCCTCTTAACTTAAGTGCTAGGTCTCCATCAAGTTCAGTAGGAAAAGGACCTTCTCCTACCCGGGTCTGGAACGCTTTCACAACTCCAACCACTCGGTTTGCAGATCCAATCCCCAGGCCCAATCCTACCAGAGCGCCGGGAGCCGTGGGGGTAGAACTGGTAACAAACGGATAGGTTCCATGATCCAAATCCAACAAGGTTCCCTGAGCGCCTTCAGCCAAAAGCTTTTTGCCATCTTTTAATGCCTGATCAGCATAAGCACCCACTTCTATCACATAGGGACACAGCTGTTCCGCAAATTCCCGATATTGTTTTCCAATTTCTTCCGCATCCAACAGATCAGTTTGGTACATATTTTCTAATTGATGATTTACATCATTTATATGGCTGATAATATCCAATTCAAATCCAGCTGGATCCAGGATTCGTTCCATTCTTAAACCGGACCTGTTTACCTTGGCAGTGTAAGCCGGGCCAATACCACATTTGGTAGTTCCAATCTGTGCATCTCCCCTGGCAAGCTCCCGAGCTGTATCCAAAGCAATATGACCCGGAGTGATAATATGAGCAGCGTGAGATATTTTTAATCGATCAGGATTAACCGTAATGCCAGTCTTTTTGATTTGATCCATTTCGTTCAAGAGCGTGGCAAGATTAATCACCATGCCGTTTCCCATCAATCCAATTGAATGAGGTTGAACGATGCCAGACGGCAGCAAATGAAGTTTAAATGTCTTCTGCCCTACCGTAACCGTATGGCCGGCATTATCGCCTCCATAATAGCGGGCAACGAGGTCCGCATTTCCGGCCAGCAAATCAACTACTCTTCCTTTACCTTCATCCCCCCATTGGGCACCAACAACAACTGTCAAAGGCATTTTTCACTCCTGTTTATTAATATGATATCTTACATAGTGAAATCAATAAAAACTCACATATGGAAAAACTTCCATACAAGATAGAATCATTCTAGCACACAAGCTTAGATGTTATCTATCCTATCTGAAATAAATCCAGAGATAGGAATTAAGGAGAGTTAAATGGTTGAACGGAAGATCTTAATAACTGGAGCGAGTGGAGAGATTGGGCAAGCCTTAATTCAATCTCTTTCAGAAGATAATCGCTCTGAGATCATTTCAGTGGATTTAAAACCGCTGCCAGAAAAACTCCATGGAAAGTCCAAACATATTCTTGGAAACTTGCTTGATAAAACACTACTTCAATCATTGGAAAAAGAATATTCATTCAGCCATATCTTCCATCTGGCAGCATTACTATCGACCACTGCAGAATTTAACCCACTTCTAGCCCATCAGGTAAACACCTGCTCTACAATTGATCTGCTTGAGATAGCCGCCCGGCAATCTCAAGAGGAAAACCAGGCTGTTAAATTCCTTTTCCCCAGTTCTATTGCGGTTTACGGATTACCTGATCTGGAAACCAAAGATTCCGTTCCTCCCCTGAAAGAAAATCAATGGACTGAGCCAACAACCATGTATGGATGTTCAAAGCTCTATTGTGAAAAGGTGGGCATTTATTACAGCGACCATTATCAACAACTGGCCGATCAGATTCCTGTGCGGCTGGATTTTCGCGCTTTGCGATTTCCCGGAATTATCAGTGCCTTTACTGTCCCGAGTGGAGGTACAAGCGACTTTGGTCCCGAAATGATTCATGCTGCCGCCCAGGGTAAACCCTATAATTCTTTTGTGCGGTCAGATGTAAGAATTCCGTTTATGGTGATGCCAGATGCTGTTCGATCTCTTCTGATGCTCTCAAAAGCGCCAAAAGAACAACTCAGGCAGCGAGTATACAACATTACCAGCTTTAATTTATCCGCCGGGGAATTCAAAGAATTGACTGAGACAGGTTTCCCAGACGCAAAGATAAATTTTGAACCAGACCCTCAAAGGCAGGCAATTGTCGATTCCTGGCCGGCAGACGTGGATGATAGCCCTGCCAGAGCAGATTGGCAATGGCATCCTGAATACACAGTCGAGGAATCTTGCCAGGAGTATTTAATCGAAAATATCAAAAGACATTATTCCTGATCAGGCACAAAAACTCTAAAAGAAATTCAAACCGGTTTTCAATCTGAAGCCGGTTTGTTCCCTTAAGTTAATGTAGTATGATGGTAAAGTATTGCCAAAACGAATATCACTCTTTTACAGGTTGAAAATATGACGAACACTATTCCTCCGCATCCTGGACCCATAGCCTTGTTCGGTTCCGGAGAAACCGCTCCCGGTGGTCAGAAAATATTTGATTTTCTCTTGCAATTAACATCACCTTCCCCCCTGGTAAGCATTATTGAAACACCTGCCGGTTTTGAATTAAATTCGGAACAGGTGGCTGGCAATATAGGGAACTTCATCGAACACCATCTCCAAAATCACAACCCTCAAATACAGCTGATTCCTGCCCGGAAAAAAGGCACCAATTTCAGCCCGGATGATCCCGAAATAGCCCAACCTATCCTTAAATCTGATTTGATTTTTATGGGACCGGGAAGTCCTACCTATGCTGTTCGGCAATTAGCCAATACCCTCACCTATGAGTATTTACTAGCCAGGCACCGCCTCGGCGCCGGGTTAGCTCTTTCCAGCGCCACAACTATCGCTATAAGTTCTTCAGTTTTGCCTGTATACGAGATTTATAAAGTAGGCCAGGACTTACACTGGATTCCGGGATTGGATTTCTTCTCCCATTACGGCCTTTCCCTCATTTTTATTCCTCATTGGAATAACCAGGACGGTGGGGAAGGATTGGATACCAGCCGATGTTATATGGGAAAATCACGGTTTGAGGAGCTACAAACACTTCTGGCTGATGATCAACTAATAATTGGCATTGATGAAAATACCGGGTTAATTTTTGATTTTCAATCGGAATGTCTGCATGTTGCCGGGCTAGGAAAGGTGACCATTATTCAGGAAGGATCTGAACGAGTAATAAAATCTGGCAGCGGTGTAAATCTAAATGAGTTAGGAGATTTTAATCTCTGTGATCCACTCGCAGGCATATCCCCGGACACATGGCTAACAGCCTGTGAAATTAATGATGGCTTAACATCCACTCCAGTCGTGCCTGACGAGGTGATCAAACTGGCAGAAAAAAGGGAGCAAGCGCGCAAGTCTAAAGACTGGCAACTTGCGGATCAGCTCAGAGGGAATGTGGAAGATTTAGGTTGGACAATTCATGACAATCCAGCTGGTTATGCAATAGAAATTAAAAAAGAATAGACAAAATTGTTTGTCGGCTTTTAAACCCTCTCAAAAGGAGCTTAGCAACATGACTAATAAACCTACTCTTGGTTATATCGGATTGGGACTGATGGGGAAACCCATGGCTATAAACCTGCTTAAAGCAGGTTACCAAGTGGTTGTACATAATCGCTCCAGGGAGGTCGTTCAGCATTTGGTTAAAGAAGGAGCTGAAGAAGCTTTTTCCCCCAAAGAAGTGGCCTCCAGGGTGGATATAATTTTCACTAATTTACCAGATTCCCCCGATGTTGAATTGGTTGCTCTTGGAAAAGACGGTATTCTGGAGGGCGCCAAAGAGGGATTGATATATGTAGATCATTCCACGATAAAACCCTCTCTGGCGAGAAGAATCAATCTGGAATTCAAAGCAAAAGGCGCTTTTTCTCTGGATGCTCCAGTCAGCGGCGGGGATATTGGTGCCCAGAAAGGAACGTTAGCCATAATGGTTGGAGGATCAGAAGCAGCTATAAGCAAGCTGTTACCCATATTTGAGGTAGTGGGAAAAACGATCACTCATGTTGGTGCAGCTGGCTCTGGTCAAATTGCAAAAGCGGCCAATCAGATAATGGTCGCAGCACAAATGGTTGCCATGGCAGAATTATTGATCTTGGCCAAGAAATCCGGTGCGGATCCTGTCAGGGTTGTCCAGGCTATCCAGGGGGGAGCAGCCCAATGCTGGACCCTGGATGTAAAACCTGAACGATTATTTAACGGAAATCGTGAGCCTGGTTTTAAAGCCTATATGCAGGAAAAAGATCTCAAGATTGTGGTTGATACTGCCCGTGAATACGGGGCACCTTTGCCTTCAGCCAGCCTCCACACTCAATTATTCGGAGCCATGCTGCAAATGGGTATGGCAGAACTGGATAACTCAGCAGTAATTGGAGTGATTGAAGAACTGGCCTCAACAACCCTGCTTGATTAACTCTTAAACAATAATTTCCCTAGTCTAACCCGGCAGGAGAATTTCTTCTGCCGGGTTTTCTTTCCAGAAGGTATAATTTTGCTTAAAAGTTAAGCCATAAAAACCATGAAAAAACTATTTAATTCCCTAAGAAATATTAAGTTGGACAAGACTACTATCAAGGATTATGTGTTAATCCTGATTGGATCCACATTACAGGCAGCAGCGCTGCGGGGATTCTTAATTCCCGCTCAACTGGCCAGCGGTGGTGTGAGCGGTTTAGCACAAATTATCAATAGCTATACCGATTGGCCGATCGGAATCATGGTATTGGCAGGCAACATCCCCTTAGTCATTATGGGTTGGCGTTTCCTGGGAGGAACCCGATTTGCCGCCCGGACTGCATTTGCTATTATTTCATTTTCAATTCTCGTTGATATCCCCCTACCCTTTCTTCCGGCAGATGGAATCACCGGGGATCTCTTTCTAAACTCCCTTTATGGCGGTGTGATCAGCGGGATTGGGTTTGGCCTGGTTTATCGCGGTAGAGGAACCAGCGGCGGTTCGGATATTCTGGCCAGGATTCTCAGCAGCTGGCGGGGAATTCCAGTTACACAAAGTTATTTGATGACAGACGCTGTGATTATCTTCCTGGCAGGTATTGCCTTCAGCTGGGAAAACGCCCTTTATGCGCTGGTGATGTTATATGTCAGCGGCATTGCTGCTGAGTCTATTAGCCAGGGATCAAACATCATGCGCACGGGTCTGATCATTACCGGTCATCCCGATCCAATAATCGAGGAAATTTTTACGCGGCTCAGGAGAGGCGTCACCATCATGGACGGTAAGGGGGGATATTCGAGAGAAGACAAGAGTGTTTTATTATGTGTGGTCACTCGCGCTGAAATCCCGCACTTAAAGGCTTTGACCCGGGAATTGGATCCTAAAGCGTTTCTAATTATTGGCCAGGCCCATGAAGTCCGTGGAGAGGGATTTTTGCCAATTGAGGAAGATTAATTTCCTGGTAAAACTTTTGCAACTAATTGAGAAGAACTCCGTATATAAGTACAGGGCAAGGCGCAAGGAGAACATGAGAGTGTATGACTGAAGCACAATGGATTGCTGAAGCAAAAACCGGCGATAAAGAAGCTTTTTCTAGACTTGTCGAAATATATCAGAAACCGGTTTACAGTGTTTGTTATCGGATGCTGGGTACACCCACAGCTGCCGAGGATGCCGCACAAGAAGCGTTCATCCGGGCCTACCAGGCCCTAGATCGATATGATCCTGAAAGGTCATTTGCAACCTGGCTGCTCTCAATTGCATCAAACTATAGTATTGATCAATTGAGAAAAAAGAAAGTCACTATCTTATCCATGGACAACGAGAAACATGCCTGGCTGGCACCCCCAGATCCAGGCCCCAGCCCCGAAAAAGCCGCCCTGGACAAAGAAAAACAAGCCCTGGTGCAAGCTATATTGGTGGACTTACATGAAACAGATCGAGCGGCTGTGGTCCTGCAATACTGGCACGATTATTCGTACGATGAAATAGCTGAGACATTGAACCTCAGCAGCAGCGCTGTAAAAAGCCGGTTATTCCGGGCCAGGCGCTTAATGGCTGAGAAATGGCAGGAAATGCAGTTGATCTCAGCACCTCCAATAAAATCAACTGCTAAAAGGATTGCTCATGAATCATCAACAATATGAAACCTGGATACTGATGGACGCTGATCTCGATCGAGACGAACATCGTGATCTCCATATTCATTTAAAACAGTGCGCTCAATGTCTGGCGCTTTATCAGACAACTAAACAAATTGCTCACCTGTTTAAAACAGCTCCTGAGCCTGCGCCAAAACCAGATTTCAGCACCAGATGGCTGGATCGGATCGACAAGGTTGAAAAACAAAAGAACAGCTTGATCCTTTTTATTACCCTTGGTGTGATTTCTCTGGCAACTTTGATTCTGATTTCTTCCGTTGGCATTCAATTGAGATCTGTAATGGGTACTTTCCCGCAGATCTTGCTTAATTTGATTACCCTGATCGCAAACTGGATTGTTTTCTTTAACCAACTCAGCGATATTTTTACCCCCTTGCTCAGAGTGGGTGCAAAATTATTATCCCCCATGGGTTTATATACCCTGATGTTCGGTCTGAGCGGCATTACCACCTTCTGGACAATAGCATTTTATCGTTCCAGAACAACTAAGAAGGAGCTTAACTAATGAAAACTTTTACACGAATTCTAATTTTCCTACTGCTGATCAGCGTAGTTTTAATCCCCGCCACTGCCTCCGCATCCGGATTTAAGGATGACAAGGTTGTATTTGGAGGGAACTTTACCCTGGAAAGAGGGGAAACCCTTGATGGAGACCTGGTGGTTTTTGGCGGAAACGTAATTCTGGCAACCTCTTCTACCGTAAACGGAGATACCGTCGTAATGGGAGGTAACGTCACCTCCAACGGCACTATTTACGGCAATCTGGTTGCCCTTGGCGGCGTTGTAAAACTACAGAAAGAGGCGCGCGTGTTTGGCGATCTAACTGTATTAGGAAGCAGTTTTGAACAAGAAGTCGGCGCAATAATTACCGGGAATATTGTGACCGAAGAACAGATTCCCTTTGAATTTAACCTGCCGGATAATATCGGCTTGCTTGAGGGTAATTTCCCCACTTTTCAATTACGGGAATTGCCATTCGTGTCCGCATCCTGGTTCTTTTTTCAGGTATTAATCTGGACTGGTTTGGCTGTTTTGATTGCCCTCTTTATCCAGGATCAAGCAGCAGTGATTAACCGGGCTGCCTTTGGACAGCCTGTCATGTCTACCGTGGTTGGTTTGGGAATCGTATTCATCACGCCACTGGTTCTAATCGCATTGATAATCACTATCCTGCTCAGTCCAGTCAGTTTGTTGGGTATTTTCGCCCTGATTGCCGCCTGGGTGGTCGGATTGGTTTCGTTGAGTATTGAAATCGGCAAGAAATTAGCCAAAGCTCTTAATCAAAACTGGCCAGTTCCTATTTTGGCTGGAATCGGGATGTTCATCTTATCTCTGTTCTTTAATGGTTTCCAGCAGATTGTGCCATGTTTTGGTTTTCTTCCCAAATTTGTCCTGGGGCTCTGGTTAATAGGCGCAGTTGCATTGACCCGTTTCGGCACCCGGGAATACCCGGAGAAAGAAACTGTCGAATCCTCTGTAGTAAAAGCAGTCACCGCAGAACCACAAATCCCGGTTCCGTTCCCCCCGAAAGATATTAAGGTACCGGTTGATATTAACGCCACAAAATCAGCCCTGGAATTGGCAGAAAAAGAAAACCTTGACTTGAGTACAATCCAAGGCACCGGAGCAGAAGGGAGAATTACCCTGAATGATGTTCGGAAAGCAGTGAAAGATCAATAACCAAACCTATGCTGAATAAATAAAATAGCCCCGGGATCCCGGGGCTATTTTATTTTTGGATAATACTATAAACTCAGCTATTCAAAGTTCTCAGGATTTTCTCCTATTTTTAAACCAGGCAGCAAACATAAAGCCTAAAACACCCACTCCCAGCAAAATCTCCAGAACCCTGAAAGTTGACAAACCGGGTGTCCTCTCCATAGTGATGATTTCTTCTTCTGGATAATAGACAGGAGCAGTTGGCTGTGGATCAAGAGTCTGGGTATTTGTACTTTGTTCTTCATCAGGCTTATCTTGCGTAGAATCTTCCTGGTCGTTAGATAATTCCCGGACCGCTTCCCCGGCGCTTTTTTCCTCACCTACCGAATCCATACCTGCTGCTTCCCCCTCCTCCATGGATTCTGCTGATACAGCCGGAGCAGCCTCTTCTTGAAAAAGCTCCCCTTCTGCTTCAGATACAGCCCGATCCGCTTCTTCATCCACTTCCACTTGGGCCTCGGCGGCCAATAATGCAGGCTCTTCAATCGTATCTGCTGCAGATTCAGGCAGAACCTCCCACATCAATTCTTTTGGCATCGCTGGAGCCATTGCGCCACCGATAAATATTCGGCCAAAATCAAGAACCAAAACACCAATCAATAAAAATGACATCATTGCTGCAGCCAGGCGATAACCTCTAACAGCCTTGGAGGTTGATTTTATTCCGACCATTTCAGGCGTTAAAGTAAAATTCCTGGGAATTTTTAGCCTGGGGGTATGTTTGAGAATTTTTTTGGTTTGTCGGAGTTCATCCAGGGCAAACCGAAGAACAGGATCCTTTTTAATCCTTTCTTCCAGTCGTTGACTTTCCCGTTGACTCAGTTCACCATCAAGATAGGATGACAAATGAGTCCAATCCCTTTTGGAGATTTTCATCTATTTCATACCTCACCTACTTGACGTAATCCCAGGGGTAAAAGTTCCTTAAATCCCTGCAGGCAATCCTTAAGATTCTTTCGGGCCCGAGCTAGACGGCTTTTTACCGTCCCCAATGGACTGTCAATAATTTTCGCAGCTGAGGCATAATCCAATCCTTGAATATCAACCAGAACCACAATGGCACGAAATTCAATATCCAATCGATTTAAACAAATTTGGATGGCCTGGGAGAGTTCCTGGCGCTGGAGATATTCTTCGGGTTTTTCATCAGGATCCTCTAGCCAGGCCGGGGAATCAATCTCTTCTCCATCATCACCTTCCGGGAATAAAGGAACAGTCGGTTGACGTTTCCTGCGGCGATACTCATCATAACAAGCATTGCTGACAATTCTCAGCAGCCAACTTTTAAAAGACCCTCCCCGATAGGTATGCAGTTTTTTATAGGCTGAAATAAAGGCTTCCTGGGTTGCATCTGCTGCTGCATCCGGTTCACCAATGATCCGGTAAGCCTGGTTGTAAACCCGGGATTGAAATGTCAGAATGATTTGATTAAAGGCATCCAAATCTCCTGCTATTGATTTCTTGATTTGATCCTGAAGTTCGACCATTCAAACCAATCCAGTATAAATAGCGGTGTTGAAATTTCTTATATCGATCAAGGTGGAAACATCAAGGCATAATCAATGGGTTCAGGCTAGAAGTTGTTCCAGCAGTTTCCGGTAATCTTCAGTGTTGGGAGGATCCATTGTAATAATTTCCTGAATCACTTCAACTGCATCCTGTCTCCTTCCTGCTTCCAACAGCATGTCTCCCAAACCATCCAATTCTGAAATTGCCAGATCCCGCTGGCCCAAATGATTATAAAAAGTGACCAGGCGCCGGACGATGTAATCTTCTTTTGGGATTTCCTCTTTTAGGGCAACCAGGTAACCATGAATCGTTTCAGCTTCTATCGAGAAATCAAATTGCTCCACAAAACGATCAATTTCCTTATCGGCATCGTTTTTATTGCCAAGGCGATAGTTTAGGTCCACAATAGAGATGCTAGCTTTTTGATTCCCTGGAGATAATTCACAAATATCCATAAATGTTTCTATCGCAGCGTCCCAATCCAGGCGCTGGATATCAATATCAGCCAAACGAAGGAGCAATTTTAGCTTTAGCCCACCATCATCTGCAATAGTTTTTGCCAGGACAAGGGCCTTAGAATAAGCTGAGCGGGCACTGTCCAATTCTGCCAGTGGAAAAAACACATCCGCTAAATTGATATATTCATTAATAGCTTCTTCTTTTTTGCCGTATTCTTCCAAAAGATCAATTTGCCTCTGCCGGATCTCAATATTCATCGGTTGGAGATTGATGACTTTCTTCAGCATTGTCAGAGCCCGTTCTGTTTTTCCCTGAACGGTATAAACATCTGCTACCGCGAGATATTTCGTTACAGCGCCGGAAACTTTATTTTGTTCCACCAATATGTCACCAATGGTGACATGCAGAGGCAGGAAAGTGGGTGCATTCCGAATGGCAAAAAACGCTTTCTCCATAGCTGCGCCGTAGTGCCCTTCCTTTACCGTGGCTAGAATATTTTTATGGATGGTTAAAATCTGGCTTCTACGATCATCCAGCAAAGCGTCCATCTGGGGCAGCAAAATGCCATCCTCCCCTTCTCCTTTGGCTCGCAGCTCGGTTAATATTTCTCGCCAATCTGATCTGAGCAACATCCCCTCGATATGTTTGCTCATTTCAATATAAGCTTCATCCCCTTCTTGCTGCTCAAGGTCATCCATCATTACTTCATAAAGATGGATTAAATCTTCCACTTCTTCCTTGTCCGCTAAAGATGTATCCGCTATCCGAAGGGCTTCCAGGTATTCTTTGCTTGCTTCAACCCATTGCTCCGTGCTGCTGTAATAGTCAGCCAACAACAAACGGGAAGCAAGAGCAAAATCCTCATGCGGAACTGATTTTGTCAGGGAGCGAATTGCACTCTCTACCCGGCCTAATTTAGTATATAAATAGCCCAGCAGGAAATATGATGCGGGGTTAGTATACCCATCATCTATAGCAGACTTGATATGATTAGCAGCTTCTTTTTCATTACCTGATGAATAATGTTCTATGGCCTGGGAAACATGGAGTTTTAAAAGGCTGTCATCCGTCAAACTCTGGTCACCCTCAACGTTCCAGCTTAATGCTGAGTCTAAATTCTTATTTGGATCATTTTTTTTATCTTTATTAAAGATTTGTTCTTCAAACAGCGCTTCTGCCAAAATTATCATCGCTTTATCCACCGCTTCCACGATTGGATTTTCATAGACAGTTTTCTCTTCTGGTTTTGGCTCCTCAAGCTGGGATGCATTAACCTGGAGAAATTCTTCTGGCTCCCTGATAACAGGTTCAGGAAGCGGAAGCTGTCGACCCTGACGAAGGATTTCTTTGGCCCGCAAAGCAATCACATTATCAGGGGAGAACTGCAGCGCTCGATCGATAGATTCAGAAGCTTTTTCAACATTTCCTGATAACTGAAGCAAACTGGCTGTATTAATATACTCACTGACCGCTAATTTTTTCTTTCCTAAACGTTCATAGACCATGCTCAGACGGGCATGTGCATTGATATTCTGAACATCCAGTTCAATAACCCGCTTCCAATTCTCAACTGCTTTTTGGATATCCTCATTATTAAGATGAGATTCAGCAGCTTGTAACGCTGATTTCACTGCCTCATCCAGTTGATCCAAGTCTTTGTAGATCAGGAATATCTTTTCATGGGGGGCTGGATCCTCTTCATTCAACTTGATGGCTTTCCCATAAGCTTCTAATGCTTCCTGATATTCCCGCATTTCATAATAAGCCAGACCCATATTGGTCAGCGCTTTAAAATTTTCCGGATCAATATCTAGCGCTTGCTGAAAATAACTCGCTGCGTCATTCCAATTTTGATCCCAGGCAGCTGAATTGCCTTTTGAAAGCAAACCTTGCAGCTCTTGAATTTGTTCAGTCATTAAATTCCTTCTTTGTCAATTATCTGTTCTAACATATTTCCTCAAAGAACCCCAATCGGAACCATATTGTGCTTCCGTTGTCAGTGGAATCTCTAAAGAGTATACATCTTCCATGGCAGATTGTACAAGATTAACGGTTGCCTCAATTTCATTTTCCGGAACTTCAAGAACTAATTCATCGTGCACCTGGAGCAACATCCGGCCCTGGAGATCGGATTTTTTCATTTTATCGGCAACCGCAATCATAGCCAGTTTCATTATATCTGCCGCTGTCCCCTGAATGGGCGCATTAATCGCTTCACGTTCTTCCCGTCGTTTTAAATTGTGATCCGTGGTTGTTGCTAAGCGGGGGAAATACCTTCGCCTACCCAATAAGGTTTCAACATACCCAATTTCTTTGGCTTTCTCTTTGATTTTATCCAGGTAAGATTTAACGCCAGGAAAGCGCTGGAAATAGGTTTCCACAAAATTCTCAGCTTCCGCGAGAGTAAGATCTGTAGTTTGAGTCAAACCAAAAGCGCTCATACCATAAATCAACCCGAAATTGATCGCTTTAGCTTCTCTTCTTTGCTGATCTGTGACTTCATCCAAAGCTAGATTATTAATCGCTGCTGCGGTAGTCGTATGAATATCTTTCCCTTCCCGGAAAGCATCCAGCATGGCAAGGTCCTGCGCCATGTGGGCCGCCACACGGAGTTCAATCTGGGAATAATCCACTGCAATCAAAGACCAACCAGGTGCAGCAATAAATGCTTTTCTAACCTGTTTTCCCAATTCCGTACGGACAGGTATATTCTGCAAGTTTGGATTAGTTGACGCAATTCTGCCAGTGACAGATCCAGTTTGATTGTAAGAAGTGTGCACTCGATGAGTTTCAGGATTAACCTGGTTCTGAAGGGCATCCACGTAGGTTGATTTTAATTTGGTATATTCACGATACTGGAGAACCCAGATTGGAACTTGATGTTCTTTTTTCAAAGTTTCAAGCACATCTGCCGCAGTTGAATAATAACCGCTGGCCGTTTTGCCTCCTCGTCTTGGGGGAGTTAGCCCCAGAGTTGAAAATAATGCTTCGGATAATTGTTTAGGTGAATTTAGATTAAAGGCATTACCTACCCCAAGGAAAATTTGTTCTTCCAGTTTTACCATGTCAGTTTCTAAACGGACAGACATATCAGCCAGGAAGCCGGTGTCTAACCCGATTCCTTCCATCTCCATTCCGGCCAACACTGCAACCAGAGGCATCTCAAGATCACGGTAAAGATCTGCGCTTTTTGTATCATTTAAATCCTGGATCAGGATTGGTTTCAACATCAGCACCATCACGGCATCTTCAACAGCATACCTGGCTGCATCCTTAATTAGAACTTCTGCCATGGTGATTTGTGATTTCCCTCTACCTATCAGGGTTTCTATTTCATTCATCGAGCGATTTAAGCGCACCCAGGCCAGTTTTTTCAACCCCAGATTCCGAGAGGAGGGATTAATCAACCATTCGGCAATCATGCTGTCAAAACTCAAGGGTTGTACTTTGAGCCCCGCTCTGGCTAAAAGAATGTAATCATATTTGATGTTATGACCCAATTTAGGAATAGCAGGATCCGTCATGGGGTTTCGCAGCACTTCCAGCACACGTTCCAAAGTCAACTGCTCGCCTTCTTTATGCCCTACCGGAATATAATATCCTCCCTCTTCGGAAACAGCGAGGGAGATTCCTACCAGGGTTGCCTGCATTTGATTCGTTGATGTAGTTTCAGTATCAAATGCTATCTGGGAAGCGTTTTTGAGGACTGTACCCAGGGCGATAAGCTGTTCATCGGTGGTAATTATCTCTACCTTAATTGAACTGGCAGATTCTGTTTCAGATAAGAATTCTGAGCTTTCTCCATCCGCTTTGGAAAACAAACTCATTTGCCCCTCATCAAAAGATTTTCCATAGATTTTTTCTACTGTCGACAATCTATTTAATAATGAGCCAAACTCCAATGTACGGAATAAATCTCTTACTTTTAATGGATCAAATTGATCTGGTTTGGCCTGCTCCAAATCAATTTCCACACCCAGATTACTGACAATTGTGGCAAGTTTCTGGCTGAGGTAAGCAGATTCCTTTCCATCAGCCAATTTGGTTTGAAACCGGGAGGGAATAACCTCAATATTTTCGTAAATTTGATCAAGGGTTTCGTATTCCTCCAGTAGTTTTACAGCTGTTTTCTTCCCTACTCCATAAACTCCAGGAATATTATCAGAGCGGTCACCAACCAGGGCTTTATAATCAATCACCTGCTCCGGCCAAACACCCATAGACTCTTTAACATCTTCCCGGAAATAATCTTTTGCATCACGCAGTGATTTGCCCGGCAGATTGACCGTAATGCGTTCATTAACCAGCTGCAATAGGTCGCGATCACCAGTTATTATCTTTACTGCCAAGCCTTTATCAACAGCCCAATTGGCTAAACTGCCCAAAACGTCATCCGCTTCATACCCTTCCATTTCAGCACGGGGAATATTAAATGTATCCACAAGGTTCCGGATGCGCTCGATCTGTGGTCGAAGATCTTCAGGCATTTTTTCACGGGTGGCTTTATATTCTGGAAATAATTCATCCCGGAAAGTTTTCCCGGTATCAAAGACCACTGCCAGGTAATCAGGCCGCTCCTGTTCTAACAACCTTAATAAAACACTGGTAAATCCAAACACACCAGCAGTTGGTTCTCCCTGGCTGGTTAACCAGCGGGCAGAATTCGTACCACCGCTGGTGAGAGCAAAATATGTTCGATAAGCCAGAGCATGTCCGTCAATTAAATAGAGAGTAGAAGTCATATGATTTCCAAATCAATCAGTAAGAAAATTCATTTATTGGGTTCGAATTATTATAACTTTAACTGGGAATACACTAACATATTTATTATATCTCTTCTACTATTAATCTTTCCTTATAAATCAGCAAGGCTGTTCGTTTTGGAGAAGGAAGATTTTAGATTAAGGAAAATTCCTAAATATGAATTTAGTCTAACATGGTTAAATCACGCCTTCAAGACAGGCGTTTATTTTTATTGAACTCCAATATCGAATTTATTCTAGATCCTGTTAATTCCGGGTAGGTTGAAATAAATTCGTTATAATCCAATAAAACATATTAGTTAGATCTCAAAACCCAAAAACAGGCAAACTAATGAACAAAATGATTGCTGCATTGGATCAAGGAACAACCAGTACCAGGTGCATTATTTTCAACCAGTCGGGAGAGATTATCGCCAGCAGTCAGAAAGAACATCGGCAAATTTTCCCCCAACCCGGCTGGGTGGAACATGATCCCCAGGAAATCTGGGCTAATACGCTTTTTGTGATAGGGGAGGTTCTGGAAAAAGCTGGACTCAATGTGTCTGACCTGGCGGGAATAGGCATCACAAATCAACGGGAAACCACAGTGGTCTGGTCTAAAAATACTGGGAAACCTGTTTGTAATGGCATCGTCTGGCAAGACACCCGGACAGATCAAATCTGCAACAAACTGGCTGATGATGAGGGCCAGGATCGTTTCCGTTCCCGGGTGGGATTACCCCTCTCAACTTACTTTTCCGGCCCAAAATTAATTTGGATCCTGGATAATGTTCCCGGCGTTCGCAAAGAGGCTGAACGAGGAGAAATCCTCTTTGGCACAATTGATACCTGGCTGGTCTGGAATTTGACTGGGGGCGTGAATAATGGACACCATATTACCGATGTGACCAACGCTTCAAGAACGATGTTAATGGATCTCCAAACCCTTGATTGGGATCCTGAGATTCTGAACATATTTAATATTCCCAGAGCGATGCTGCCTGAAATTCGCTCATCCAGTGAAATTTTCGGCACAGCTGTTGATCCTTATGCCGGGCTGCCCATTGCAGGGATTCTGGGAGATCAACAAGCAGCTCTATTTGGGCAAACCTGCTTTGATCCCGGCGATGCAAAAAATACCTATGGTACTGGATGTTTTCTCTTGCTGAACAGTGGTGAAAAACCCACCTTTAGTCAACATGGATTATTAACTACCCTGGGATACAAGATTGGTGACGCCAAACCTATCTATGCCCTGGAGGGTTCAGTCGCCATAACTGGAGCTTTAGTTCAATGGCTCCGGGACAATCTGGGTATTATTGATGAGTCATCTCAGGTTGAAGAATTGGCAAACCAGGTTGAGGATAATGGTGGTATTTATTTTGTCCCTGCATTTTCAGGATTGTACGCCCCTTACTGGAAATCCAATGCCCGCGGAGTAATTGCAGGCCTCACGCAGTATATCACCAAGGCACATCTTGCCCGGGCTGTTCTGGAAGCTACCGCTTTTCAAACAAAAGAAATCCTGGAAGCGATGGAAAAAGATACCGGGATCACGCTGAACTCGTTGAAAGTTGATGGCGGCATGGTACAGAATCAGCTTCTAATGCAATTCCAGGCTGACATACTTAATGTTCCCGTAATCCGGCCTACAATCACGGAAACTACCGCCCTTGGCGCTGCTTATGCAGCCGGTTTGGCGGTTAACTATTGGAAAACCCAGGAAGATTTACGGGATTATTGGCAGGAGGACCAGATCTGGACTCCAGGTATTACCGAAAGTGAGCGGATCCAGCAACTTAAAGGCTGGAAAAAAGCAGTCAACCGATCATTTGATTGGCTGGATAATTAAATAAAAACAGGGATAAAATCCTCCAAAAAGGATTTTATCCCTAATTTAATCTGCTAGTACTATCCCGGCCAACTGTAAGAACTCTTTCCATTCCTCAGCAAAGAAATGCACTGTCAGGTTGTTCAGTTCCAGATGATAAGTGCTCTCTCCATCCGGTTCATCTGCCCGCCAGGCCAGGAAATTCTCAGTTTCTGCGATTACCTCTGTTTCAAAATCTTGATCTTTTTTATCAATACCCATTGATAGTCTCCTTTCTATAATTTTCTATGGCGGTGGAAGCACAAACCAGGGATTTACAAATCCACCCTGAAAACGAACTTCAAAGTGCAGGTGAGCTCCTGTAGAATTACCTGTATTTCCTCCTAACCCGATGGTCTGCCCTTGCACAACGCTTTGACCACATCCGGATGTGACTCCGGAAAGGTGAGCATAGAGGGTTTGGTAGCCAGTTCCATGATCAACTATAACAACGTTGCCGTAGCCGCCAGTTGACCATCCTGAAAAGACCACCACTCCGGAATCAGATGCGAATACAGGTTCCCCAACAACCAGGCCAATATCAATAGCTAGATGGCCGGACCAATAATCATTTCCGGAAATCATATGCCCTGCGGTTGGCCAGATGAATCCTGCCCCACCATAAATACCTTCAAAGGGACCAGAGCAGGCGCCAGCCCCATAAACGCCGGATGATACTCCAGCAACACCCCGGGCAATTGTTGGAAGAATCCACTGCTGGAAAGCTCGCTGGCCCCCAGGGATCATCACTTTGTCCCCGGCATTTATAATCGGATTTAGCAAATCCAGATCATTTCCAATCCAATTGATGATTAATTCTGGATCAGTTTGAAATTGATCGGCAATTGATTCAGCAGTATCCCCTACTTCCCATTGATAATAAATCCCATCAAGCGGGGGGATCAGCAATTCCATCCCTGGTTTAAGGGAATGAGGATTGTCCTGCAAAAGGTCATAATTGGACCAAAGAATTGTTTCCGGCTCCAGATTATATTGTTCTGCCAGACCAAACAAAGAATCATTAAATTCAACCAGGCGATTGATTACTTTTGTATTTTCTCTTTCTGGGATTATGGTATAAAGCTTGGTCGCCCGGGTTATTACTGGTTCCGTATCATCCAGGGAAAAATCTGGGATCTGGTAGTTGTCTGATCCAGAAAATGTTCGTTCAGCGGGGGATTTAACCTCAGGTTGGAATAATATTAGGTCCTGGTCAGTGAAATATTTTACCCAGGCGAAATAACCAGCTCCCGCCAGCATAATAAATGCCACAACCCATAAAAACCAGGAAAGTAATAAATCCCTACGCATCAATGTCAATTTTTCGCAAGAAACGTATTAATCATTCAGCGTGGCCAGGAATTCCGAATTATCACTGGTCTCACTGATTCTCTTAATAATTGTCTCTGTAGCTGAGGATTGGTCCAGCCCAGCACCATGGGGTGGATCGGATACCATCTGGTCATACATCCTGCGCATCAACCAGACTCGAGGGGTTAGATCAGGACCAAGTAAAAGTTCTTCCCGGCGGGTTGAGGAACGGTTAATATCAATTGCCGGGAAAACCCGCCGTTCCTGAAGATTTCGTGAGAGATGAAGTTCCATATTACCGGTGCCCTTAAATTCCTCATAAACCACATCGTCCATGCGTGATCCAGTATCAATTAGACAGGTGCCAATAATGGTCAGGGAACCACCATCTTCAATATTTCGAGCTGCACCAAAGAAACGTTTTGGTGGATACAGGGCTGAAGGATCAATACCACCGGACAAGGTACGACCAGAAGGTGTAACTACCAGGTTATACGCCCTGGCCAGGCGAGTAATGGAATCCAGCATTACCACTACGTCCAGCCCTGATTCTACCAACCGTTTGGCTCGTTCCAATACCATCTCTGCCACCCGAACATGGGACGAGACCGGTTCATCAAAGGTTGAGGAAATTACTTCCGCATCAACGGAACGATCCATATCAGTGACTTCTTCCGGACGTTCTCCAATTAAAGCCACAATTAAATGAACATGGGGATATTTACTCGATACCGCATTGGTTATTTCTTTAAGGATGGTCGTTTTACCAGCTTTTGGCGGAGATACGATTAAACCACGCTGACCACGGCCAACCGGAGTAATCAAGTTGATTAAACGGGTGGAAGTGATGTGGGGAGAAGTTTCCAAATCATACCGCTCATCGGGGAAAATCGGAATCAGGGAGTGGAAATCAGGCCGCCGTTTTGCCTCGTTAGGATCCAAACCATTCACGCTTTCAGCTTTTAACAAACCGTAGTGGCGTTCAGAATTGCGTGGAGGACGAACGTGTCCAATCACCAGATCGCCGCTGCGCAGATCAAACCGTCTGATCTGGGATTGGGAGACATAGATATCATCTGGCCCTGACACATAATGTGCCGACCTCAGAAAGCCAATTCCTTCGCTCATGATTTCCAAAATACCACCCCGGACTTCACGGCCATTTAACTCTGCATCGGCGCGTTGAATTTCCAGCACCAAGGCTTCTTTTTTGAGCCATTTTGCACGGTCAACATTCAAATCTTCTGCAATCTGACGTAGATCAGCCAAAGTTTTGGCTGTAAGTTCTTTAGTTTCCATATTTTCTCTCTATTGGGATAAACCTTAAAATGTAGATAATGCAAGTAGAAGTTAATTGGAGAAATTTCCAATCGTATACACCATCTTATGATCGCTTAAGCGGGAATGGGGACAAATCTTATCAATATGACCTTAATGTGGGGTTTGAACGCCTAAATTATAGCATGAACAATGTTTCCATGCAAGCAATCACCCTCAATAGTACTCGATTTCTAGAACTATTTTGTGATGCCAAACGTTGAATGTTAAACTTTTAAAACATTTATATAACCACCAGGTTTGATCAATTCAATAATTTATCGGGGAAAGTGCAAGAATCTTCCCATCCATCTGAAGTGGTATAATTCTCCAGCGATTGTTATAAAATTCGATTAGAAGTGTGAAAATAATATGAAAATGCTCTTAGAAAAATTAGCCGGTATTGAAACCCGCTACGAAGAAGTAAACCAGAAACTGCTTACTGTTGGCAATGATTACCAGCTGGCAGGAGAGCTCGGAAAAGAAAAATCCGATCTCGATCCGTTTATCGTAGCTATCCAGGACTACAAACAATCCCTGGAGCAGGTGGAAGAGGCCCAGGCCATGATCCAGTCCGGCGATCAGGAAATGCGCGAACTCGCTGAAATGGAAATTAGCAGCCTGACAGAAAACATTAACGAACTTGAAAGCAAACTTAAACTTATGTTGGTTCCCCGAGACCCCAGGGACAAACGCAACATCATTCTGGAAATTCGGGCTGGCGCGGGTGGAGACGAGGCTGGTTTATTTGCCGGAGATTTATTCCGAATGTACAGCCGCTTTGCAGAGCGTAAAAAATGGAAAATTGAAGTTATGTCACTCCATGAAACCGGCGTGGGCGGTATCAAAGAAGTTTCTGCATTAATCAAAGGCAAAGGCGCATTTTCCAAATTGAAATTTGAATCCGGTGTACATCGTGTGCAGCGAGTGCCTGAAACAGAATCCCAGGGCCGCATCCACACCTCAACAGCCACAGTTGCTGTGCTGGCAGAGGTTGATGATGTGGACGAAATCGAAATCTCGCCCAGTGATATTCAAATGGATGTATATAAAGCTGGCGGTCCCGGCGGTCAAAGTGTACAGAAAAACTCAACTGCCATTCGACTTACCCATAAACCTACGGGTATTGTTGTGCAGTGCCAGGATGAACGCTCCCAAGGACAGAACCGAGCCCGGGCTTTAAGTATTCTAAAAGCGCGTTTATTCGAAATTGAAGAAGAGAATCGCCGTCAGGAACAGGATGCTGACCGCAGATCCCAGGTGGGCTCAGGCGACCGCTCAGAGAAAATCCGCACTTACAACTTCCCCCAATCTCGGATCACGGATCACCGAATCAACTTTTCCTCCCATCAACTGTCTGGGATCCTGGATGGTGAACTCGATCCATTTATTGAGGAATTGGCCACCGAGGATGAAGCAAAACGTCTCGCCGCAGCAGGATTTGAAAACGAAGAATAATCCCTCCAAATCCTTGCTGGGGAACATTCAACAGAAACTTTCGCAAACCAGCAGCTCTCCTTACCTGGATGCTTTGGTATTGTTAGGACATATCAGTGGAAAATCCAAATCGGATCTACTGACTCATCCTTCTCCTGATTTAACTCCAGAACAGTACTCCCAGCTTGAGGATGAAATCCATCAAATTCTGTCTGGCATCCCCCTGCCCTATGTGCTGGGGAACTGGGAATTTTATCAACTTTCTTTTCAAATTTCTCCAGATGTTTTAATTCCCCGTCCGGAAACTGAAGGGTTAGTTGAAAAAGCCCTGCAGTGGCTGGAAGATCACCCTGCCAAACGGAAAGTTTTGGAAGTGGGTACTGGATCCGGCTGCATCGCGATTTCTCTGGCAAAAAATAACCCGGAATTGGAGATCCAGGCTTCAGAACTCTCTCAACAAGCTCTGGATATCGCCCTGGGAAATGCCCAACGTCATCAAGTTCAGGAACAAATATGGTTTCACAAAACCCACTTGTTGGAAGGTATAAAAACCAAAGTTGACCTGCTGATTGCGAATTTGCCTTATATCCCCACCAAAAAATTACTTTCCCTCTCCGTATTTCTTACTGAGCCCCGGTTAGCACTGGATGGCGGGGAGGATGGTTTATCATTAATCAGAGAAACCCTGGAGGCCGCTCCTGGTATCCTTCATACCGGTGGTGTAATCCTGCTCGAACTGGACGAAGATTGTGGTCCCTCCGCCCTCACATTAGGAAAAACCTTATTCCCTGACGCGACAGTCAACCTGGACCAGGATCTTTCCGGGATGGATCGCTACCTGGTAATACAAACATGAAAATACCTACTGAAACAATTCCTTTCGATCATCCTCAAACTTTCCAAAGGGCACTGGATGTGATTAATAATGGCGGAGTGATCGCCTTCCCTACAGATACTGTGTATGGCATTGGCGTTTCCGCCTTTCAGGAAAGTGCTATTGAAAAGATTTACGGTGTCAAAGGGCGATCCCACCTCAAGGCAATCCCGGTCCTGATAGGCGATCTTGAGGATCTGGATCAAGTAACAGACCCGCTCACCCCCGCTCTAAAAAATATCGTTAGAAATTTTTGGCCCGGGGCGATGACTCTGATCTTGCCCCGGTTGCCATCACTGCCCGAAAACTTATCCCCCTCCCCAACCATAGGCGTACGCAATCCGGATCATCAGCTCATGCGGGAGTTACTCCGGATAACAGGGGCATTGGCAGCCACTTCAGCCAACCTTTCCGGGGAACCCAGCGCATTAACCGCGGGAGAAGTATTATCACAATTAGATGGAAAAATAGATTTAATTTTGGACGGGGGAAATTCACCCGGAGGCTTTGCCTCCACAGTATTGGATTGTACTGGTACCGAGCCATTGATTTTACGGGAAGGACCGATAACCCAGGACGAAATAGATCGTGTGGTTAATGGCTAAAACCAAATGGATTACCAGGGGATTTTCCCTGGTGGATCAATTTTTTGATCTGGCTGGGATACTTTTTTCGAACGAATAGCGGCCTGGTGAATCCATCAGGAACATGATCAAATTCCGCCAAATACAGAGAGTGAATAACTTATCGAGTTAACCCTATATCAGGCATTATAGGTACTGGATGTTACATCTCCTCCAGAACCCGTCCAATTGGTATGAAAGAATTCCCCGCGAGGTTTATCTACCCGCTCATAAGTATGGGCACCAAAATAATCCCTTTGGGCTTGCAGCAAATTGGCTGGTAAATTTTCTCTCCTATACCCATCAAAGAAAGCAAGCGCGCTGGACATCGCTGGCACAGGTAACCCTGCCTCAACAGCTTTGGCAATCACACGCCGCCAGCCAGGTTGAGAATTTTTAACTTCAGTTCTAAAATAATCATCCAGCAATAAATTATCCAAATCCAAATCTTTATCAAAGGCTTCCTTGATCTTTCCCAGGAAAGCTGAACGAATAATACAACCTCCCCGCCACATCAAAGCGATCCCGCCATAATTAAGATCCCAATTATATTCAGTGGCCGCAGCTTGCATCAGCATATACCCTTGAGTATATGAAATAATTTTTGAAGCATAAAGCGCATCGTGAATATCCTGAACAAAATCCTTTTTATCCCCGTCAAATTGATAATCAGGTCCCGTTAAGATTGCCGCGGCCTTCACTCTTTCATCTTTAAGGGCAGATAAAAACCGGGACAAAACCGCTTCATTAATGGATGTTAAGGGGATACCCATATCCAATGCAGAAACCGCGGTCCATTTACCTGTTCCCTTTTGACCAGCAGTATCAAGAATATTATCGATAGTATAGTCGCCATTTTCTTCGGTATAACCCAGAATGTCCCGGGTGATTTCAATCAAATACGAATCGAGTTTGCCTTCATTCCAACGAGTAAACACTTGATGCATTTCATCGTTATTCATTCCGACGACATTTTTCATCAGATCATAAGCTTCACCTATGAGCTGCATATCTCCATATTCAATCCCGTTATGGGTCATTTTGACATAATGTCCTGCCCCGTTTTCGCCGACCCAATCACAACATGGCACACCGCCATCCACTTTTGCCGCAATCGCCTGGAAGATTTCTTTAACATGGGGCCAGGCTTCAGGAGATCCCCCTGGCATGATCGATGGTCCAAACCGGGCGCCTTCTTCACCACCTGAAACACCAGCCCCGATAAATAACATTCCTTTGGACTCAACATAGGCAGTCCGACGGATTGTATCGTTATATTTTGAATTTCCCCCATCAATAATAATGTCGCCTTTCTCTAAATGAGGCAGGAGCATCTCAATAAATCCATCGACTGGTTCACCTGCTTTAACCATCAACATTATTCTGCGGGGTCGTTTTAATAAACCAACAAACTCTTCAATAGAATGGGAACCAACAATATCTGTTCCCTTGGCACTGCCTTCGATAAAATCATCAACCTTAGAAATTGTTCTGTTGAATACAACTACATTAAAACCATGATCATTCATATTCAGGACCAAATTTCTACCCATCACCGCTAAACCAATTAATCCAAGATCACTTTTTTCCATGATATTTTCCTTCCAAACGATTAATGCTTGTGGATGCCAACCAGCAATCCAATTCTAACCAAACCCGTATTTAATTAGTATATCTTGCTGAACGATTATAGGACAGATGAGTTTGGTGATGAATTCTCCAATTTAACTTGTCAATCAGTTCCTGGAATAGTATTCAGACATCATCTACACCAAAAGTATTACTGTTTTAGTTTTTCAATCCATTCAAAAACAAAAACCGTTTTTAGTAGTCAAAAACGGTTTTTGATAAGTTACAGGAATTACATCAATCAAATTAAGGCCGGTTCCAATGAACCCATAAAAATCAGATTTCCAAAATCAAGTCAGCTAATTTCCGCTTGGGTACATGGTGAACATCCTTTCCGTCCCGCCAATACTTGATCTCGTTATTTTCTCTCAAATCATCAATGACAACCTGCTCCGCTGGTTTTCCCAGCGCGATAACCAACAGGATTTCATACTGTTCTGGGATGTCCAGGACTGTCCGGAGTGTATCCCGTTTGATCGATCCAATCAGACAAGCGCCCAAACCCATTTCAGCGGCACCCAGGGTGATACTCTGACTGGCGATGCCAGCGTCATATTGAAAGCTTTTTGCCAGTTCTGTATCCCCGAGCAGGATAATATAAGCAGCCGGTTTTTCCCCTTCCT
>CAXMRF010000010.1:30707-43385 GCA_964195965.1 uncultured Nitrosomonadaceae bacterium | reverse complement strand
TAATCTTGGCTGATATCCCGGGATTAATTGAAGGCGCGCATCGAGGGGAAGGATTAGGACATGATTTTTTACGACATATTCAACGAACCAGAGTGTTAATTCATCTCCTGGACGGTGTTTCCGAAGAGCCATTTTTGGATTTTGCTCAAATTAATTCCGAATTGGCTTTGTTTGATCCTGATCTCGGTGATAAACCACAGATTGTCGTTTTAAATAAAAAGGACCTGCCCGAGGTTGAAAGTAAATGGGCAGATTTAAAGAAAGAATTAAAGGATAAAGGATACGAGGATGTTTATTCAATCTCGGCAATAACTAATCAGGGTATAAAACCCGTCCTTTACCGGGCGGCGCAGGTATTAAATGAAACACCCGCTTATGAATACAGAGCGGATATTGAAGATGATGAAATGCCAGTTTATAGATATGACAATGATCCCCAGGATTATCAGATTTTACGCACTGACGAGGGCTGGAGAATATCCGGCAAGGCGTTAGAAAGAGCAGCAGCGATGACTTATTGGGAGCATTTCCAATCGATCCGGAGGTTCCACAGGATCCTGGAGGCAATGGGTGTTGATCAGGCTATGAAAGAGGCCGGCGTCAAAACGGGAGATTTGGTGATGATTGGGGATCATGAATTAGAGTGGGAAGAATGAAAAATGGCAGGATCGGGTATTTTGGCGGGACTTTTGATCCTCCCCATTTGGGCCATGTGATTCTAGCGATGGAAGCCTACTATCAATTGAAACTGGATTCACTACAGTGGGTTGTAACGCCAGATCCTCCCCATAAAAAAAACAGATCAATTACTCCATTAAAAAAGCGTCTTGAGATGTTAGAGTTGGTCATGAAGAAATACCAGGAGTTTGGTATTTCTCAAGTCGATCTCCAACGGGATCCTCCTCATTATGCTGCAGATACAGTAGAAATACTAAAAAATGATGCACCCGAGGCAGGGTTGGTATATATCATCGGCGAGGATTCTTTAAGAGACTTGCCTGATTGGAAAGACCCTGAGCGTTTTTTGGCAAATATTGATGAGCTTGCAATCGCTCCCCGGCCAAATGTAGATACAAACCTGGAAGAACTTGATCGAGAATTGCCGGGGTTAATGAATAAAACTGTATTTATTTCAGAAGTAATGCTTGAAATTTCATCCAGCACGATCAGGGATAGAATTATTCACGGAGCGCCTTATCAGCATTTCTTGATGACTGAGATTGCTGAATACATTAAAACCCATCAAATTTACTGATCCCAATAACAAATTTAGGGGACTATTTATTTATAGCTGGTGCAGGTGATTTTATTATGGTTTACACAACGATTATCTCCGCAGGGGAATTAAAAAAAGAACTTGAGAATCCAAAAATTGCTGTTATGGATTGCCGATTTGATTTTGAAAATACCGATCAAGCGTATCAAGAATACCTGGAAGGGCATATTCCCGGTGCTATCTACATTCACCTGGATCGAGATTTAGCCAGTGAAGTTATTCCTGGTATAACGGGCCGCCACCCACTACCAAGCAGTAAGGATTTTTGTGAACGCCTTTCCTCGTGGGGAATTGATGAAACGATCCAGGTTGTTGCCTATGATAATAAAGGGGGAGCTTTGGCAGCCAGAATATGGTGGATGCTCCGCTGGTTGGGCCATAAAAATGCTGCTGTTCTGGATGGGGGTTGGGACAGATGGGTAGCAGGTAAAAACCCTGTGGAATCAAAAGAATCAAAACGGGAACCCAGTGTATTTTCTGCGGAAGAACATCCAGAATATATCGTCAATCTTCAGTATGTTGATCAGATCCGGAAGGATCCTGATTATTTGTTGATTGATTCGCGGTCGGCTGAAAGATACTGGGGGTTAAAAGAGACTATTGATCCCATAGCAGGTCACATTCCCGGCGCGATAACCGCACCGTATGTGGAGAATTTAAGCGAAGAAGGACTCTTTTTGGATAACAGTTTGCTTAAAGAACGTTTCCAATTGATGTTGGGGGAATTACCTCCAGAGCAAGTTGTATTTTATTGCGGATCCGGGGTCACCGCTGCCCATAATATATTGACCATGGTTCATATTGGTTATGATATGCCTCAATTATACCCAGGGTCCTGGAGCGAATGGATTTTAGACCCAAATCGACCAATAGCACCTTGAAAATTGGGGAATAATAAAATGAATTTAACAATAGCCCTGGCTCAATTGGTATTAGACCGGGGAAAACCCGAAGTTAATATCATTAAGGCAAATGAGGCAGTTCAAAAAGCTTCGCTGCGAGGGGCAGATCTGATCCTGTTGCCTGAATTGTGGGCAAGCGGATTCGACCTGGAGAATTGCCGGAAATATGCCAGTTCTCTCCAGTCTGGGTGGTTTAGTAAAATGCAATCCATGGCAGTCGAACATGGAATTGCTGTAGGTGGATCCATGATTGAAGAGGATCAAGGGAAGTATTTCAATACCTTTGTATTTTATGATAGAACTGGGAAGATTTTAGGCACTTATCGAAAGATTCATTTATTTGGGAAATTGAAAGAGGATATTTATTTTGAATCGGGTGCGGATATAAATTTGATTGATTCCCCCTGGGGGAAAATCGGTCTGACAATTTGTTATGATCTGCGATTTCCTGAGATCTTTCGCAGTTATGCAGTTAAAGGCGCAGAGGTTATACTATTGGTAGCGGAATGGCCCCAGAGTCGAATCGGGCACTGGGACACTTTGCTTCAGGCTCGTGCAATTGAAAACCAATGTTTTATCGCCGCGGTTAATAAAGTAGGACTCAGCGAAGGTAAGGTATTGGGCGGCGGTAGTGCTGTAATTTCACCAATGGGCGAAATATTGGTTCAGGGAGGAACAGACGAAGAACTTCTCTATGCCTCAATCGATTTGAAAGAAGTCGCGAAAAACAGGCGTTGGATGCCGGTTTTTGAGGATCGCAAACCAGCGGTTTATCAGTAGTTTTTGATTAATATTTCTTCATCTGCTGATGATGATTAATCTGTCCAATAAAAAAGAACTTGCCGTATAGATTTTGAATGCCATTCCTGAAATCATCTTGTCCATATTCAGATAATTTAGTGTATAATGTCCGGCGGGTTTTTGCTGAAAACTGGAATTTATTTGGATATTTTCAATTTCAGAAAAACAAAGAACTGAGAAATTAATATAAGAATTATCAGGAAGTGTTTATGTTGGAAGCCTTTTTTAATCCTAAATCAGTTGCTGTGATAGGTGCCTCAACATCCTCTGAAAAACTTGGTTATGCTGTACTTGAAAACCTTGTTACAGGCGGTTATCTTGAAGTGGGCACAATTTACCCAATCAATCCTAAGGCCGATGAAATTCTTGGGCAGAAGGCTTATCCTTCTGTGGCGGAAGTTCCTGGTGATATTGATCTTGCAGTAATTGTTATCCCTTATAAATTCGTTCCAGCTATCCTGGAAGAATGTGGAAAAAAGAAAATCCCTGCGGTTGTCGTGATAAGTGCTGGTTTCCGCGAAGCAGGTATGGAAGGACTAGAACGAGAGTTAGAACTGGTGGAAATTGCCAAGAAATATGATATTCGGTTAATTGGCCCTAATTGTCTGGGAATTATTGATACTTTTACCCCGATAAACGCATCTTTTTCAGCAGGAACTCCTCCAAAAGGTCCCATGGCTTTTATGTCTCAATCTGGTGCACTGGGTACCGCTATTCTGGATTGGGCCCAAGCAGGGCGCCTCGGATTGGCAAAATTTGTCAGCCTGGGAAATAAAGCGGATGTCAGTGAAATTGATTTGTTAAAGGCCTGGTCAGATGATCCGGCAACAAATGTCATTCTGATATATAGTGAAGGATTGCCGAATGGTCAGGAGTTTATCAAAGTTGCCCGGGAGGTAACCAAAACCACACCCGTTGTTGCCATCAAATCCGGTGTAACTAAATCTGGATCCCGGGCAGTTTCCTCCCATACTGGCTCGCTGGCAGGTTCTGAACAGGCTTACCAGGCTGCTTTTCAGCAGGCAGGTGTTATCCGGGCGAACGATATGGCTAGCATGTTTGATATGGCGCTCGCTCTTGGATATCAGCCGCTGTTGAAGAATGACCGCATTGTGATTGTGACTAACGCAGGTGGGCCTGGTATTTTGGCCACAGACGCGCTTGAACGAAGTGGAATGAATCTCGCTAGATTGGAAATTGAAACTATTCAGGCTTTGGAACAGTATCTGCCGGATGCTGCCAGCGCTGCCAATCCAGTAGATGTATTAGGAGATGCCAGGGCAGATCGATACCGTTTTGCGTTGGAGAAAGTTGCCGAAGATCCAAACGTGGATGGGATTATGGTTGTGCTGACCCCTCAAGCGATGACTGAAATTGATGAAACAGCCAGAGCTGTAGGTGAGTTATCCCAGAAAATTGATAAGCCTGTATTGGCGTGTTTTATGGGAGAGGCGAAAGTTGAACCTGGAATCAGGATTTTAAAGGAATACGATGTGCCAAATTATTCCTTCCCTGAACGAGCCTCTCTGGCATTTCAGGGAATGTCACAATATCGTGAAATTCAACAACGATTAGATCCGGTTTACGAAACATTTGAGGTAGATAACTCGGCCGTTAAAAAAGTGCTTGATACTGCAAAAGCAGATGGTCGCTATGCTATTGGAGATTCAGAGGCCTGGGATATTCTAAAAGCCTATGGATTGAAAATTCCAAAATCCTTCCTGGCAAAAACACCCCAGGAAGCTGTTGATATTGCTGGCGAGCTTGGGTATCCGGTAGTTTTGAAAATTGCATCTCCAGATATCCTTCATAAGACAGACGTGGGTGGTGTAAAGGTTGGCCTGGAATCAGCAGACCAGGTACGGGATGCGTATGAATTAATGATTTACCGTACAGAACGATACCTGCCAGAAGCAATGATCTGGGGCTGCCAGGTACAGGAAATGGCGCCTCCTGGCGGAATGGAAATTTTGATTGGTATGAATAGAGATCCCCAATTTGGCCCCCTTGTTACTTTTGGATTGGGCGGCATTTATGTAGAAGTCTTGAAAGATGTCACCTTCAGGGTAGCGCCCTTTACCAGATTGGATGCAAAAGCCATGCTGTCGGAAATCCGGTCTAAAGCCCTCCTGGAAGGGGTTCGTGGAAAACCGGCAATTGACAAAGAATCCATTATCGATACCTTGTTAAGAATGGGGCAGTTAGTCCAGGATTTCCCCGAAATTGCAGAATTTGATATCAATCCGCTTATCGTATATCCGAAAGATCAAGGCGCGATTGCCATTGATATGCGATTGGTTTTATCAAGTGAGAAATAGGGAGAAAAAATGAAATCATTATATATAACTTCAGTTGAGAAGTATTCAGGTAAGACCGCGCTTTGCCTGGCATTGGGCAAACTTTATCAGGAACAGGGACTTAAAGTTGGTTATCTTAAACCTTTTAGTTTACGGCCCTGGCGAATTGGTGACAAAATAGCTGATGAGGACGCAGGATTTGTAATTGATATCCTCGGTGTGAATGCAAAACCATGGGAATTGGCTCCTGTTGTAGTTACTTCTGAATTACTGAGGGATTACCTGACCAGTAAAAATAAAATTGATTTTATGCCCCAGGTGCTTGCGGCAGCGAAAGCCCTTGAAGAGAGAAAGGATTTTCTGCTGCTAGAGGGCGGCGGTAGTTTACGAGAAGGTTACGTGATGAATTTGGCAACACCGGATGTTGCCGAAAAATTGGGCAGCGCTATTATTGTTGTTGTCAAATACTGCGATGAAGTTTGTCTGCTGGATGATGTTCTGGCAGCGAAATTCCGGCTTCCGAATTCGTTATCAGGAGTAGTGATCAACCGGGTTCCCGCGCATGCTTTGAGTTTTGTAAATAATTTGGTAGTTCCTTTCTTGGAAAAAGAAGGCGTTCCAATTCTGGGCGTTTTGCCTGAAGATAGCGAATTGGCTGCACTTTCAGTTGGAGAAATTGTTGATGTCCTGAACGCTGAAGTCTTAACTTCTTGTTATGACGAGGAAGCTCTGGTCGAGGCCTTAATGGTTGGTGCAATGACTGAAGATTCAGCCCTGAGAAGATTCAGAAAACAGCACAATAAAGCGGTTATTACTGGTGGTGACAGGACAGATATTCAGCTGGCAGCGATGGAAACATCCACAACCTGTTTGATTTTGACAGGGAATTTACATCCCAGCAATCTGATAATCAAACAGGCAGAAAACATGTGTATCCCAATCTTGTTGGTACCTAGCAATACCATGGAAACTGTGGAATCACTGGATCGTATTTTTGGAAGAACTCGTCTTGGCCAAAAAGACAAACTGGATAAATTCATTGGTTATGTGAAAGAAAATATTGATCTTAAACGGCTTGACAAAGCGCTTGAAGATTAACACTCTCTATTATTCATAAAAATGAAACCCGGTCGTAATTTTACGACCGGGTTTTTTGTATTGAAACTCAGGATTTAATGATTAGGGATGGAAGGTTACATCCGCTGGCATGCCGGGTTTTAAATTTCCAGACAGATCTTTTACTGCCAGTTTTACAGCATAGACTGTATTCTGTCGCTCTTCCTGGGTTTGGACATTCCTGGGTGTGTACTCGGCTTGATCGGCTATTCGTAAAACTTCAGCTTCAAATAATTTATCCGGGAAAGAATCAACAAACAATTCGGCCAGACCACCAATATTTACTTCTCCATACCTGTTTTCTGGTAAGTAAACAGTTACAGTTAACTGGGTTAAATCTCCAACTGTTATGGTAGAAAAACCAGCTGATATGATCTCTCCTTTATTGATTGTTCTGGTCAATATAGTACCGGTTATCGGGGAGTAAATATTAAGCTTTTCAATTTGGAGGTTGACTAAATCCAGAGCTGCTCCTGTTTGTACGACAGCAGTTCTAGCGGTTCTGATATTAATATTTGCTTGAGTAAGCTGTGCTTCAGCCTGTAATATACCGGCCTCAGCCTGAGCTACTAAAGCATCCGCTCCCTGCACTTCCAGGGAATATTCACCTTTGAGTTGGTCATTATGATAGTCTTGAGCGAGATCATACCGTTCTTTTGCGACGGATACCCGGGCTCGGGCTTCGAGGATCTCTTGATATTCCGGGTCAGCCAGTATCTGGTCCAAGGCTTTTTGAGCTGCTTTTAATTCAGCTTCTGCTTTATCGTAGATAGTGTCTACAAAATCTTCTATATCTTCCCTGCCTTCATAACCTACAATGCGATCGTTAAGAGCATCAGCTACTAGAAATGCCGCTTGAGCTTCGGCGAGCCTTTTTTCAGCCTCCTGGAAATCTTCACTGCCAATAGCATCGGATGTTTCCTGGTAATTTTTGAGTTCTGATTGGTAAAAATCCCAGGCCTGAGATACTTCTGCCTGTGCAGCGGATATTTGTTCAGATTGCTGGAAATACCAGGCTGGGATATCAATTTGAATGGGCGGGTTTTCATTCCAATCTGCCACTCGATCAGACCCTTGGAGAACCTGGACTTCGGCCAGCACTTGTTGGTATTGAATCTCAGCCGCTGACAGGATCGTCTCTGCAGCGTGCAGGACTGCCTGAGCGGACTTCTCTGCAGCTCTTGCACCCTCTAACTGGCCTAATGAGGCGTTGTGTTGAGCTTGGACCTGGGCCTTTTGAGTAAGCAGCAGGTCGTCTTCCAGGGTAAAAACCAAATCTCCGATTGTGATCTTATCACCTTCTTCTACGAGAACTTCAGCCACTCGTCCGCTTAATTCTGAAGCAATGGATACCTGGTTTGCTTCTATCACGCCTGAGGCCAGGATTAGGTTATCGTCGCTACTTCCTGAAAAACCAGTATTGAGGGAATCACATCCCACCAGGAGTATAGAAAGGATAGCTAAAAGAAGAAAGTAACGCAAAGATTTAAATTTCATGATTTCCTCCAAGGGTGTTATCTCGCATACATGCGATAAATACATCTTCTAAACTAGGTTCAATTTCAACAAGATTATTAATTTTTATTCCTGCTTTTTTTGCTATTGATAACAGCTGTTTTTTGTGAAGTTTTGGCTGAGATGTGATCACATGGATTAAGGATCCATAAAGTTCTACTTCCATTGAAGGAAAATCTCCATTCTTCTTCAATTTGTCAATCAATTTGACCAATTCTTCTGGCTGATGGGAATCGATTTCAAGCACTTCGCCTGGCATGATTTCTGATTTAATTTCTGAGGGTGTTCCCTGGGCGATGATTTTTCCGTGTTGAATAAATGCCAATCGATGACAGTGCTCCGCTTCATCCATATAGTGGGTAGTGATAAAAACGGTGATTCCTTTGGATACCAGGGTATATAACAAATCCCAAAATGCCCTCCGGGAAATAGGATCAACCCCTGCTGTAGGTTCATCAAGGAAAAGGACTTCAGGCTGATGCAATATCGCTGCACTGAGGGCCAATCGTTGACGCCAACCCCCGGAAAGATCCTTGGTGGGGGTCTCTTCGAATCCTTCTAAACCGGATAAAACAACAGCTTCCTGGATTCTGGTTTTCATTTCGCCGGGATTGATGCCATAAGCCTGGCCATAAAATTCAAGATTCTGGTGTACCGTGAGATCATTGTAGAGTGAGAATTGCTGGGACATATAGCCAATTCTAGGCAGAATATCCTTTATTTGATCAGGTACAGTTTTGCCCAGTACACTGATCGTTCCTTCGGTAGGGGGAAGCAATCCTAACATCATCCTGATTGTGGTTGTTTTTCCAGATCCATTCGGTCCCAGGAAACCAAAGATTTCTCCTTGAGAGACTTCAAAACTAACCTGGTCGACTGCTCTAAAGTCACCAAAATTCTTTACCAGATTATTGGTCTGAATAGTAAGAGAATTATCATTCATGCCTTAATCCAATGCCTTTCTGACGTAACGTATTGAGAAAAAGCCGATTACGCTGCCCAGTAAAAGTAAATAAAGTATGTTGGGAAGAATATCCATGACTCCAGATCCTTTTAACAGAATACCTCTCATGATGACCAGCCAATGGTGGGCTGGAACTATATTTGCAAATAATTGGATGATTTTTGGCATGGACTCCACCGGGGCTGCATATCCAGTAAACAGGAAGTCAATCATACCGATCAGTAAAACCAGGAGGAAGGCCTGGTGTTGGCTTTTTGAGAAGACAGAGATAGCTAACCCTTTTCCTAGCTCAACCAAGGTATAAATAAACGCCAGTAAATATAGCAAGGCAAGTGATCCCCTGATTGGAACACGAAAAGCATAATAGACAACGCTCAACATAATTGAAAAATCAATTAAACCCACCGCTATAACGGGTATTGATTTCCCTATGATGATTTCCAGGGATGAGAAGGGCATCACCAGGAGTTGTTCTAGAGTGCCGAATTCCCTTTCTCTGGAAAAAGTTAGCGCTGCAAAAACCAGGATTGTAAATTCAAGCATCAGGGCAAGTTCAGCAGGTGTAGTGTAATAGGCTTCGTTTAGGGCCTCGTTAAACCAGACCCGGAGACTAAAATCGAAACCGGCTAAATCTTCTGGATCCAATCCAAGATGTTCTATGGTGATCTCTTCGCCCAGGTTTCTAACCACGCCTTCCACGGCCCGTTGCGCCGCTCGTGCTGGCATACTCTCTGCGCCATTTAAGATCACCTGGAGCACCGGTTCTCCGTTTAGAGAACTCAACTCTTCTGAAAATCCATGAGGGATAATTACAGCGGCATTGATGTTCCCTCGATCCATTTGATCTCGAATGATTGTCATAGAATCGGCCGGTTCTGTCAGAGTGAAAACATCCGTATTTTCTAATGAGATAACCAGGTTTCTACTGGCTGCGGTTCTATCCATGTCCCAAATCATCATGGGTAAATTTGTAATGGGTCTGGATGTGGCCCAGCCAATCATTAACAATTCGAGAGCGCCGCCAAATAGCATAATCGCAGGCAGCCACCAATCATTTCTCAAATGAATGAATTCTTTTTTCACAAGGGCAAGGATTCTTCTGATCATTTGTTCAATGCCTCAGGCCAATTTCTTCTTGAAAAATAGTGCGGCTGTCCCGGTAAATGCCAATCCTAAAAAGAGCAGCATAATTGCATACGGCCATAGAATATCGAGACCAATCCCGGTCAGGAAAACTCCCCGAGTAATGATCGCGTAATGAGTTCCAGGCAGGAATAAAGATTCCATTCTAGCCAATTCTGGGAGAGCAGCGATGGGGAAAAATATGCCGGTCAGGAAAAAACCTGGAAACATAACTACCAGGAATGACAGAGCCAATGCAGACGATTGGGATTTCATGAAAACGCCAATGATCATACCCATACTTAATTCAGCAAACAGGAACAGAATAGATAAGAGAATAAATACTAAGAAATTGCCATTAAAGGGTACCTGAAACCAAGCCATGGCAATTACCGGGATAATTAACACATTAACCAGGCCTGCTAGAATATAAGGAATTATCTTTCCTAATAACAATTCGATCCGTGTAATGGGGGTAGCCAGCAGCTGTTCCATTGTTCGGTGTTCACGTTCCCGCGCTAGAGTTAATGCTACTGAAAATGCCGGGAATCCAAGCACGATGGACAATAATCCGGGAACGAGGTCAATCCTGGGTGTCAGGCTGGGGTTGTACCAGGCTCTAATACGCAGATCAATGGGTTGAAGGGAATCAAATTGTATCCCGCGGGCCTGCATTTGGCTGGCAAGTATATTAGAAGCGAAAGATTCCGCCCTCCAGCCAATATGATCTACTGCAAATCCTCCGGTTTCCGGTTCTGTACCATCAATAATTATTTGCAGGGATAATCCCCTTAACGCTAATAGATCCTCACTGAATCCAGGATCAATTATCAGGGCAGCTTTAATTTTGCCGCGGGTTAGCAGTTCTTCAATTTCAGCGATAGAATCGACTGTGACATACAGGTCCAAATCCTCTCCAGCTGTGATTTGATGAACAAAATCCCTGGAGGTTGCGCTCTGGTCAAAATCGAGCAGAGCGATAGGTACATGCTGTATATCTACGGCCAAAGAATACGACATCAACAACAACACCAGGGTGGGGGTAACCAATACCAACATGAATGTTCCCCTGTCCCGGAGAATATGCTGGATTTCTTTGCGGATGATTGCCCAGAGATGACGATAAGACATAATCAATTCACCTGGTCCATTTTTCGAATTATTGAGATAAACGCTTCCTCCATTCGGGGAGAGATAACCCGAATCTCGAGGATATCAAGATGGTGTTTTTGGAGAGATTTTTCGATAATTCGGAGGTGTTTTTCGGCTGAATCTACCAGGATATGCAAAGCTTCTCCATAACTTTGTATTTCGAGGATTCCTTTTAAAGGCAGGAGAACTTCCCGGGCTTTTTGCCAATCATGGGTTACAACCTTAACTACTTCTCCGCCAATTTTACTCCGGATTACTGCAGGAGAATCACACTCTACGATTTTTCCCTGATAGATTAAACCTACCCGGGAGCAGCGGTCAGCTTCATCCATATAAGGTGTACTGACGATAATGGTTGTTCCCTCGAGGTGAAGGTTGTTTAAGATTACCCAGAACTCACGGCGTGAAACAGGATCAACCCCTGTGGTTGGTTCGTCCAGGAGCAGAATAGGAGGACGGTGAAGCAGGGTGCAAGCCAGGGCCAATTTTTTCTTCATCCCGCCGGAGAGCTTTGCGGCTCTGCGATTTTGGAAATCAGTAAGTTGGGCAAAACTTAATAAAGAGGGTATGCGTTCTTTTTGTAGCGAAGAAGGAACATCATACATATCACCAAAAAACCGCAGATTTTCCAGAACGGATAGTTTTCCATACAGACTGAATTCCTGGGCCATATAACCAATCTGGGATTTGATGGCTTCTGCATTTTTGTGGATTTCACATCCGGCTGAAATTATTTTCCCTTCGGGTATAGACAACAAACCTGCCAGGGAACGGAGCAAGGTGGTTTTTCCTGCGCCATCTGGACCCACGAGGCCAAATAATTCACCTTTGTGGATAGATAAATTGACATGATCCAAAGCAGTTTTTTCTTTAAATGTTTTGGTCAGATCGGTTATCTGGATGTAAGAATCTTCCATTCTATTAATTCCTGTAATGCAGTTTTGTCTATCTCTACCTTAGGATTATTCTTTGGCTTTTCTGATGATCCACAGAACAATTAGTGCTGTTAATGGGGGTTCAAGTGTTACGCCTATTAATCGGATCAACGGTGATTTAATACCCATCGCTGGAATTAAAAACCAATCAAGAAGGCCCATTACTACAGCAGAAATTACCGCAGCGATATAATCTCCCTTAACGCCGATGGGTCGGTTATCTTTCCAGATAAAGCCCGCCAGATAGCCCATTAACAAACCGACAGCAATCATAGCAAGGATTACGATAATAAGTTCCATAGAATTCTCCTTAGTGCTGAATTTAGATTATATTTTAGTTTCAACGCCCCGTGGTGAAAATTGGATGACTGGTATTTCCCTGCCAAATGACAGGTAGCCTTCAGGAGTCGGGTCGATTTCATAACCCAGCAACGATCCCAGGATTTGTAGATTTTTGGGATGTTTTTGCGTATAGAGGAGTATCAGCTGGCTGGCTTTTTCAGGGTCAAGCTGAACAGCCATGACAGGTATTTTTTTTGTACCCACCTGAATCGTTACCTCGGGGAACATTTTAATATTCTGATACCAGTGTGAACGT
>CAXMRF010000010.1:0-30607 GCA_964195965.1 uncultured Nitrosomonadaceae bacterium | reverse complement strand
TACCAAAACCTGAAACAACATAATAATGGTCCAAATCAAGGTTACTGTCAATTATCTCCAGTACAGCCTGGCGTTCTTTTCCTGAATTCCTTCCCTTGTGGGTGAGAAGAAGAGCCCTCTTGCCCATTAAAAAGCCCAATCCAAGCCGGTAAATCCAGATAGGCAACCGCCAGGGAATAGCTTTGAATCCTCGAGGGGGGGGAGGGAATTTCATGGGAATGCCTTTAATCTGAAGTTTTCAAACCATGCATTAATAATTGGACATTGGACTTGATTTGTGCCTTGATTTCAATTTGCTCGGGATTATATAACCAGAGCATCATAGTACCTTCAATAATTGCACTGATTGCCACAGCTGCATCCAGAGCGTTTACCGCTTTAAACTCTCCCGTGTCTATCCCCTGTTGGATCAGGATAACCAGGAGGTCAATATTCTGTTTATAGAATTTAGTGATGGTTTTCTTGATGAGATCCTGGCGAAAGGCAAGAGCGATGAAATCATAAAATAAGGGCATCCATTTCAGCGTTTTTATGATAACTTCACTGCTGCGTTCCGTGTAGATTATAAGGCGGTCTTCAGCTGATCGAGTATCTGTAAGCAGGTCAGTTAATATTTCGAGTTCTGGTTCAAATACCCTGTCCAACAAATTCAAAATTATTGTATCCTTGCTGTCAAAATACCAGTACAGGGTTCCTTTGCTTAATCCGGAGGTATCAGCAATGTCGGACATGCGGGTTTTGTGGAAACCTTTTTCTGCAAAGATGTCCATAGCCGCATCGAGAATTTGGGATTTTCTTTCTTCAGAAACGTTGTGTTTTGGGGACATTAAATTTCCCAACTACCTAAACTGACCAGTCGGTCAGTTATAGTGTACAAAATAAAAACGTTTTTGTCAATAAAAAAATCCCTGGGTATTAGTTATACTGGAAGATATGAGGGTTAATTAGAGAGGTAGGAAGTTTTATTGCGGCCGGTTTGTTTAGATTGATACATATACTGATCGGCTGAATTCATTAATTTTGGCAGAGTGTCAATCTCCTCGTTTAGTTCTACTACCCCTAAACTAAGGGTGATTTTCATCTCGTGGGAATTGGACCGGAAAGTGCTGTCGGCGACAGTTTCGCGAATCCGTTCAGCGACTTGAATTGCGATGGGCAGGGATGTTTCAGGCAGGATAATAAAAAATTCTTCCCCGCCAATACGTGAAAAAATGTCTATTTTTCGGATGACGAGTTTACAGCAACTGACAATTTGCTTTAGCACATCGTCACCGGCATCGTGACCATATTTGTCATTGATTATTTTGAAGTGATCCAGATCAAAGAATATTGCAGAAAGAGGGCTGATAAAACGATTGGCACGGTCTACTTCGTATTGACCCCAGCGTTCTAACCCGCGCCGGTTTAAAATTTTAGTCAGTGGATCTGTTACGGCCAATTCGTGAATTTCTTTGTGTAACCGAGCGTGGGTAAGGGCGATGGTTGCCTGGCTTGCAAAAGCGGACAGGATTTCCGCCTGATCTTCAGTGTAAAAATTTCGGATGTGATTATTAAGGGAGAGGAATCCGATCACATGGTCTCCATCAAGAATTGGAGCACCAATCCAGGATAGCACATCCTTGGTTGTCTCGGTTTTGACCCAGTCAGGATCCAATTCTGTATCCGGAATGGTTAAAGAATTTTTTGAATGAGCCATTTTTACCAATGAGGTAAATCTGGTGACGTCAAAACTTGTAACCGGTTGATCAGATTGTTGGCCCTTTTTTCCCTGGAAGCCTTGTTGGCGAACAACCCGTGCTTCGCCGTTTTCAATGAGAATTAAATTGGCTGAATTGTATGGAATTACATTCGCAATCTGGATCAGGATTTGGTCTAATACGACCTCCAAATCCAGGGACGATTGAATTGCTCGGCCGGTATGTTGAAGTGCCTGGGCTAATTTCCTTTGTTTGCGTTCAGTTTCAAAGGTGCGCGCATTATTTATTGCGATAGCAGCTTGATTACTTAATAAATCTAACGTCTGAAGAAGTCCGGAATCAAGAGTACCGGGTTCAAAGAAAGTCACGTTCATGATTCCGATGACTTTGTTATGAAAAATTAGCGGCAGGCTGACTAATGCTCCGGTTTTCCAGGTTTCCTGAAGGCGTTTTTCAGCTTGAATATCAGGCACAAGGATTCTTTTGCCTTCCCTGGCTGTAAGATAAAACATACAGTCAGAGTCTAGGGGATGGACGGGATCGGGTTGTACATTTTCAGCGTACATGACTGCCCCGAATTCAAGGTAATCTCCGTCGTAAAGAAAAATTTGAGCATCCCTGGCTGAAACCATCGCCAATACCTGGTTAAGGATGCTTTCAAGAACCTCTTTTAATTCGAGATTATCTGATAATAAAAGATTTGCTTTCCGAAGCGAATCAGCCAGAATGCGCTGTTCCCTTTCTTTCTGGAGATATTGAATATTGATTATTGCTGTTGTTGCCTGGTCTGCTAAAAGACGCAAGATATTCCTTTCTTCCAGATTAAAATTTCTAGTGGATGAATACCAAATATTCAAAACCCCGATAACTTTTGAGTCCGTTTTGAGTGAGAGTGAAATTACCGCTTCTTCATATCCGTTATTTTCTACAGTGATATCCTTAAACTTTGAGATGTTCGAGATAAAGTAATCCTGGTTGCTCTCGGCAACAAGGAGGGATAGCACCTCTTCCCCGGGGTGAGGAAACGGCAAGGTTTGCTGTTTATTTTTCCCAAGGGAAAGATAAAAGTTTAGGACTTGATCCTGATACAGGTAGATATTCGTATCATAAGCTGGAGTATGTTCATAAATTTGGGATAGAACTATCTGCAAACCAGCTTCCAATTGATCGCCTGAGGCGACATTTGTAGTGGCCTTTTGTATTGAATCAAGCTCTTTTGCCCTTATGTTGAGATGATCTTCAATAAGTTTTTTGTAAATAATAGAACCCAGGGTTTGGGCGATATTCCGAAATGTGGTTAATTCAGGTGTGTTCCATTCATTTTGCGATTGATAGGATTCAAATCCAATAAAACCCCACAAGGCTGTATCAATAAAAATTGGGAGTACCACAAACTCACCCACATCTTTTAAGAATAAGTACTTCCTGATCCCCTCTGACAGCTCTAATAATGAACCATGGACAGGAATGTCGTTTTTCGCTGTATTGATCCAGGGAATGAGTTCTGGGGAGATAACAGGAAGAATCTTGTCTGGTACATGGGCCTGTGTTTCTGACCAGTAATGGTGGATATTCCCTGAGTAATTTACTATGCCATTACCGGTCAATTGAAGCAGGAATAAATGGTCAATTCCTGCGGCGGAGCTGATATTTCGGAGAAAGTCAGGAATTTTATCCATCCAATCCTGAGTATTGATCAAATCCGTTGTCAGTCGATTGGTGGCTTCTAAAGCCCGGGATAATTGGGTCAGTCTCTGATTTGTTTTTGTCAGATAGTCCAGTTCTTTCCGGGATTTGACCTGGATGTCACGTAAATGTCCAATTAACATCCCGGTAACAGCCAAAAGGGTGAAGCTGGTCAAGTAATGGAATAGCAGCGTTTTTGTCCCGGATGTGTAAGCGGGATGAAAATAATGCACCAAAAAATGTAGTCCATTGCTAAGAACTGCAGATCCAACACCAAAATTCATGCCCAGAGACCAGGCGGTTACCAATACAGGTAGAGCGCCCAGAGCCATCAGCAACCAATAATTCGCGGCTTCTGAAAAGAAGATCAATCCGCCTGAATAAATCATCCAACTCAGGAAAATAATTATCCATTCGGCCGGGTCTAGTTTTTTTGGAGGGCGAAATATATTTCTCATGAACCGTTATTGCGTCCTGCTGAAAATGATGGTTAGTAGCAAATCAAGAGCCATAACATGGACAACCTAACCGTGAGGGGTAGGGCAGGAAATCCTTTTTGATAATGTATTAAGAAGTAGATTAGTTCCCTTGTTCTTTTTGCCAATTTAATTGCTATAGAGGCGACGATTGCGGGGAGGTTTTTGGACCCTCCTCGAATAGCACATAAGATCCCAGACCTAAATTGCTCTTTAAAGGGGAGCGGGTTCGATAGGGTAAGCTAATGCTCTTATGAACTAAGTTTAAGGAAACCGATAAATTAGATGCTAATAAACCTTAACGCCACCGGAAACTTTGGAAGGTTAATTGGATGTTGGTGTAGGAGTAGTAGACGGCGTTAAATTAGGCGTTGGTGTTGTTGTTACACTTTGATCATAGCTGGCTGGTTTTGGAAAACCATTGATGCCTAACAGCCAGGCCAGCTGCAATTTTTCAGCTGCGAGAGAAGGTTGAGCGGGGAGATCGGTAGAGGATTGTTCGATCAGGTTGAGCATTTCGAGGATGATCACGCGTTGATTGGCAGATGTGTTGCCTTCTAAAATTTTGAGTTTGTTTTGTGCGATCGTTAGCTGATTTTCAGCCAGTCCGTAATTATTATGCAGAATAAACTGGTTTGCTTGGGAAAGCAAATCCAGGATACGAAGGAGCTCTACTTCCTGAAAAATCCCGGCGCTATTCATCTGGGCTGTAGCTAAGGCAGACAGATTCATGGAATTGGAAGTTTGTTCAGCAGATAGAGTTGCTAATATCGCAGGATATAACGTGCCGCCGTAATAGGTATTGTTGTTAACAGCAACCTGCATATATTCAATATCCTCAGCTAACTGAATCATTCCTTGGTCCAATGAGTCTATAGTGGATTGAACACCTTGATCGATCAGGGATTGATTTGCGGATAGAGTTTCCAGGAGAGAGGATACCTGGTGTTCCAGGGCTTGTTGAGTTCCTTGTAGTTCTTGAATTTTCCCCTGATTTTCATCTAAGGGCTGGAAAATTCTCTGGTCAAGATACGGAACCCAGCCAACTGCGGCAAAATAAACCACCGCACCAACCACCACGCCCACAACCAGCACTAAAATCAACCGAAGCACTATGCCTGGGAAAGTTTTTGAAGCGGGTTTCTTTGTTTTGGCGGGTTTTGCAGCAGGATTCTGATCAATTTCCATTTTTCCTCGCTTTACCCATGGATTTTATTTATGCGTATGAAATTTTTCCTACAAAAAAAGCCGTTCCACCTGGTGAAACGGCTTTTTGCATTTTGAAGAAAGTTAACGATCTAATTTTGGGGCCAGTCGATTAATGCGCTTCTTTAAACCAGGGGATTCTACCTCATGCATTTTTTTCATTGCATTTAGAGAACGATTTGATTTACGGCGCCGAAAATGTCCACGATATCCTTTGGTGCGAAGTATTTTTCCGCTGCCAGTTTTCCGGAAGCGTTTTGCTGTGGATTGATGTGTTTTCATTTTTTTCTTACCCATGACTTTCTTTCTCCTGCATTCAATTGATGCCTTAATTGCAAACTACTTTTTCTTGTTTTTCTTTTCCGGTGGTTTAATTTTTCGTAATAATTTATTTAGTTCTTTGTTGGCGTCCTGGAGAGAAATTTCCCTGGTCGCTGACCATTCTGATGTTATTTTTTTCTTAATTGTTGTATGTGCACGCTGTTCCGTGGTATTGAGCTTGTCTCCTGCTCTTTTACCATGCAGGTCGCGTAACAGTGAACAATATCCTTCTAAATCTCCATCCTCGGCTACCTGGTTGATCCGATTTTTCCGGACGGTGTGTTTACTGTCCATCATTTCCGGTGGTGCTTCCAAAATGATGATAGCCTTCTGAAGTGTTTTCTCACTCACTACTGGTCTTATTCGTTCTGGGTCGAGGGTATCTGTAGGAATCCAATAAACGCCATTGCGCGTTTGGACCTTGTAATATTCTTTATCCTCACCACCGAGGGATTTTTTTTCTTTTCCCTCCACCTGACCAACACCGTGATGAAGATGAGATACCCAATCTCCTTTTTTGAATGATTTTAGTTCATCTGACATTTTAATCTCCAATTCTTCCGGTGCCGGCTGGAGATAAAACCCAGCCAGTTATTGTATCACAGCTGCTTAGGAATTTTTGGTTTTTTCCAGGTAATCGCGCAATATTCTTTGTATCCGGGGTTGCCGTAATCTGCGCAAGGCCTGGGCTTCAATTTGTCTGACTCTTTCCCGGGATACGCCCACTTTTTCACCTACTTCCTGGAGGGTGTGGCTTTTTCCATCCGGGACACCATAACGAAGTCGAAGGATCCTAACTTCCCGGGAAGGGAGAGCTTCCATTACTTCTTCCAGGTGTTCTTTCAGTAGATGTTTAGTAGCGGTATCGTCCGGAAGTGGAGTCTCCAGGTCTTCTACAAAGTCTCCCAGGACAGCATCTCCTTCTTTCGTGGTTGGCATCTCAAGGGAGAGGGGGCGTCTGGCTACCTTCATCATATACTGGACTTTTTCAGGGGCTTCATCCAGTGCTTCTGCAAGTTCTTCAATGGAAGGGTCCCGTTCCAGCGACTGTTTAAGATCGTTTTGCATCCTAAACATTTTTGAAATCTTATCACCCATATGAACGGGAACGCGGATAGTACGACCCTGATCAGCTATTGCACGAGTGACTGCCTGGCGAATCCACCAGGTGGCATAGGTTGAAAATTTATAACCTCGCAAATAATCGAATTTTTTGGCAGCCCGCATAAGGCCGATATTGCCTTCCTGGATTAAATCCAGGAAAGGTACACCGCGCCCCATATATTTTTTGGCTACGCTGATTACAAGTCGGGAATTGGCTGTTATCAAATGGTCCAGTGCCGTCCATTCATCCTCGATCATTTGATGCAGTTCTGAACGACGTTCATCAGGTACATTGCCGCGGGCCATTTCCTTTCTGGCTAAACGTCCCCGTTCGATCCTTTTGGAAAGATCTTTTTCTTCACTCTTGGATAATAAGGGGATACTGGCAGCTTCTTTAAAATAAAGCTCAATTAAATCATTGGTATCAATGCTGTTGAGCCGATTTTCAAGAGCTTCGCCTAGATCATCCTCTTCATCAAGTTTTCCGTTACCACCATCTTCGGAGAGAAGTTCTTCAATTTTCTCTTCCTCGTCTTCTTCCTCAAGGTAGGGAATGTCCTCTTCGAGCAATGTGGTGAAAGCTTTCTCCAGGCTGGCAACATCTTTTTTCGCCTCAGGGAAAAAGTTAAGTATATTGGAGAAGGTAACGAATCCCTGTGAATGACCTAGTTCAATGAGCTCATGAATGGGATTTA
Organism: uncultured Nitrosomonadaceae bacterium; assembly: GCA_964195965.1. Lineage (GTDB taxonomy): Bacteria > Chloroflexota > Anaerolineae > Anaerolineales > UBA11858 > B10-G9. The sequence goes on along the minus strand of CAXMRF010000010.1, from coordinate 23,422 downwards.
ATTTAGTTTTCTTTTCAGTTTTAGATGAATTAGGAGTAGTTTTACCCATATAGATTATATAGAAACGAATAGATCTGATTAGTAAAATTTTATTAGATAACTTTTAATCAGTGAAACGTATAACATCAAGATAACGGTTGAGGGGTACCCTACACCGTTGGCAGTGACTGAGTTGGTTAAACCAAGCTTTATTCAGTCTTCTTTACTCCAGCCGCTATTGATGGGGGTGGGGACTGCCCTTTTTTGTGACGGTAAACGATCCGACCTCGAGTAAGATCGTAGGTTGACATTTCAACTGTTACCCGATCACCAAGCAGAACACGGATATAGTACTTACGCATTTTCCCCGCGAGATAGGCTAATATCTCGTGTTCATTATCCAATTCAACTAAAAATTGTGTTCCAGGAAGGGCTTTTGTAATAGTGCCTTCCATTCTCAATTTCTCTTCTTTAGCCATCATACCTCTTGTTAAGCTTAGTGGTTTTAGATTGACAGGGTTGAAATACCCTGTCAATCTAAAACCGTGGTCCGGATCGTTTGATCCAGGTTTAATACGTCCGAATACCTTGTTTTTTCGCTCTTCTCTTATTTGCCAATCGGCGTTTGCGCCGGCGAATTGCTTTCTTTCGCTGAATGCGGGCTAGTTCACTCCTGGAGACAAACCATCTCTTGCGGCGGACAGTGCTCAACACACCACTGCGAGAGACTTTTTTCCGAAAGCGTTTCTGCATTTGTTTCTGTGATTCGTTAGGTCGTAGTTTTACTCGTACAGCCAAGACTATTCACATCCTTTCTTTTCGGCACTCATACATAAAGGGTGAGGGCTTTAGCCCTTACCCTTTGTGGTTCGTGGCCTAAATTTTTTGAATTTGCATCTCTGCAAATCATCGCGGGCAATTCCGCGCTTGCCTATCTCCCCACAAGTATACCGCTAAATACTTACAATGCAATATAAAAGAACAATAAAATCTTACAAAAGACTTACATTGACCCCGAAACAAGGTCATGCTAGAATTAATTTTATGGAAAATGAAAAAAACCACAAATTTAGTTCATCAGAACAGGTATTTGAAGAACAAAGTGTTGCTAGTCAAATGTCCAGCTGGATAACGTTCAGTGAAAAATTATCCGTCGGCGTATTTCTAATCTCAGGGCAAAATGATGTTATTTATTTGAACACGGCAGCTAAGAAATTTTTTCAATTTGACCGGAAAATTAATTGGCCAATTGGGACTGATGAATTTTGGTCAAGACTTGAATCAATGTCCTTGGATCCAGAAAAAATTCATACCTCGGTAATGGAAGCAATTGGCAAGATTAACGATGAACCTGTTATTGAACTGAAATTGCAGCGGGATAAAACAAGTTATCTTGCTATCCATCTCTTTCCATTATCAAATGGGAGTTCAGACCAGGGATACGGGGGTCTTGTAATAGATAGATCAATTGAAAAAATCGCCCAATCTAATCAGGTTTTAATGCTGGAAGATTTGAGTAAACAGGCCCGGAAATTAAGCGCGGCTGGACTGGGAAATATTGAGGCTTTATCAGGAAATCTGTATACCTGGAATAATAATGTAGTTAATGAGTTTTTGAACGATACTAAAGAACAACTGATCAAGATAAACAGCTCCCTGGATATGATTCTTGCCTTGATGAATACTATGGAAGAGGTTCAATATTTTATCAGAACAGTAAATCTGCTAGATTTACTAATTGAACTTATTGAATCTAAAACATTAATTGATGTCCGGTTTATTGAGCCCCTGGATCGGGCATCATTTCCATCGTCTGTTGTAATTGATCCTGTCTTAACCAGGATGGCATTTAGCTACCTGCTGGATGAAATGGATCAACAAAATCAGGCAGGGCATCCAATTGAAATTACTTTAACCAATCATGAAGGAAATATAATTATAAAATTTGAAATACCATTAACGCTATCTTTACCTGGATTGTCTCCTGAACTGGAAAAATTCCCGGTCCCTGAACAAAACCTTCGCCTTCACCTGGCAAATAAAATAATAACTTCCCAGGGAGGTAGCCTGAACTTGCAGATTCCATCACCAGGGCTGGAAATGGGATTAAATGTTGAAGTAATCCTTCCCGCTTTTGCCTTGTCATCAGCCAGGCAGCCAAACATTTCGGCTCCAGAGAAACAAGGTCAACCCACAGGTAGAATCCTCCTGGCCGAGGTTCAGCCTGAATATCAAATCCGTTTGCGGGATGCATTAATTGGGGAGGGATACCGGGTGGATTTAGCTACAGAGGGAAGTGCTGCGCTGGACATGGTTCGGACAGTTAATCCAGATTTGGTCCTTCTGGCCCGGAATATGCCAGGGTTGGACGGATTGCTTGTACTTCAGGGTATTCGGAGGTGGTCAACCGTGCCGATTATTATGATTAGTGAAAGAACTAATCCCGATGACTTGCTGTACGCTTACCAATTTGGTGTTGATGATTACCTAAAAAAACCATTTTCAATGCAAGAATTATTGGTGAGGGTTCAGGCCAGCCTTCAGAGAAGCAGTCAGAGCAGCAGTCCCTTTGGCCAAGATTTATTTCAATCCAATTCGCTGCGTATAGATTATTCAACGAGACAGGTTTGGGTTCGTGGAAATCTCGTTGATTTGACACCCATTGAGTACAACTTACTCATATTTATGTCCCATCAGGGAAAGCAAATTATGCCTTATGAGCAGCTTCTGGATAAGGTCTGGGATGGTCCAGAAAAAGGAACAAGACAAGGTTTATTTGTACACGTCAAACGCTTGAGAGCAAAGATAGAAGTAGATCCAAAGAACCCTCAAATCATCAGTAATAAATGGGGAGTTGGGTATGTATTTAATCCTGGTATAAGTGGAGATTAATTGACAAATATTCTAAAATTTGTCATAATCTGAACGGAAAGGAGGATCTTTATCTAGCGGGAAGTTATCCGATAGCTGGATTTGATTAATATCCGGGGAAATAAAGATCCGTAAAAAATTGCCAGGAGTTAAACGTAGAAAGCCATGGATAACGAGAATCAAATCCCAGAAACTGAGAATCAAAAGCCAGACCAGGGCACAGAAAATGAACAACCAGAATGGTTTCAGGATTTTGTAGACCATTATGATGTTGACAATCCTAAACTTGGAGAAATACTCAAAGGTACTATCCTCGACATTCAGGATAATTCTATCTTGTTAGATGTAGGATTTAAACGGGATGCGATTATTCCAGGGCAAGATCTTGATCGGGTAGATGCTGAATACCGCGCTGGATTATCAGTAGGGGATGAAATCTTTGTTAGCGTAATTAGAACTCCACTTGGTGATGATGACCTGCTGGTATCTTTGCAGAAAGGATTAGCCCACAAAACATGGCTCAAGGCAGAAGAATTAGCTCAAGAAGAGGGCCTGGTTGAGCTGAAAGTTGTTGACCAAAACAAAGGCGGCTTACTAGTCGCTTATGAAGATATCCAGGGATTTATCCCTAATTCGCATATTCCGGCGATCCGTCGGGGAACCAGCATGCAAAAAGCAGGTGAAATTAAATCAGAGATGGTTGGTAAAACTCTGCCTGTTAAGGTAATTGAAATTAACCAAAAAGAGCGCAAACTGGTGTTTTCAGCTAAAGTAGCTCAAAAAGGCCAACGTCTTGAACGACTTAATGAAATAGAAATCGGCACAGTGGTCAAATCACGGGTTGTCAACGTGGTTGACTTTGGTGTTTTTGTCGATTTAGATGGTGTAGACGGCCTGGTTCACAAATCTGAGATTGATTGGGAAAGAATCAATCATCCCTCCAAAATATTTAAAGTTGGAGATGAAATTGAGGTCAAAGTTGTTGGTGTGGATAAAGAAAAGGAACGTATCAGCCTAAGCAGGAAAATTTTACTGCCCAATCCATGGCTAAAATTGGCTGAGAAATATAGTATCGGGAATTTAGCAGAAGGTTTGGTTGTTTCAGTGCTTGATTTTGGCGCATTTATTGAATTGGAGGAAGGACTGCAGGGGCTGGCCCATGTCAGTGAAATAGGTTATGCAAACGCTGAGGACCCTAAAGCGGTTGTAAAAAAAGGCGATCCGGTTTTGGTAAAGATCTTGAATATTGAGCCTGAGAGGGAACGGGTATCTTTGAGTATGCGGCGAGTACCCCTTTCCGAACAGATGGATTGGATATTGAGTCTGGAAGATCCGGTGGAGGGGATATTATTGGATGAAGAAGATCAGGATGCAGCCGTTGAATCTGAGGTAATCACTGAAGGCTTAGCAGAGCTGGAAATCGACCAGCCAGAAACTTCCGAACCAGTTATAGAAGATTCAGATGAACCTGGAGATGGACAAATAGAAATTCAGGCAGAGGATAAAGATTCCATCGAGGAACAGGTAGAAGAAATCTCAATCGATGAAGAATCGGAAGAATAAATATTATTTAAACTGAATTTTCATAGTGAGAGATGGCTGGTGATCCGTTGCCAGTCATCTTTTTTTATTGATGGATGACTTGAGATGTGTTGATGTCAGAATTATCAAGGTTAGAGGGATATTCCTCTTGGTATTTATCACAATCACAATCCTCTCCCAATAGACAATTTTGACAACAATAGGAATGCTGCCCTCTAACAGTTGGAACCCAGCAAATTTCCACGCCACATCCATCACACCAGAGCGTATCTGCATACCAAACCATTTGACACCTCCATACTTAGGAGTGAATCTATTTGCCTGGTCTAATCAATTTTCTTCGGAGAAGTTTGATGATAGGTAATAATGAACAGAAAGGAGACCTTCAATATTCACTATAACAAAGGGAAGTCTAAAGATCAAGTATGCAGATTATTATATATTCAGCCAGCGGCTGGCTATATCTGGCAGCTCAGAGAGGAACCCTTGTTGGATTGTGCAATTAGGTAGGGAACTTAAAAATAATGAGCCATATTTTTTACTCAGCAGTCGTTTGTCAAAGATAGCAACAACACCAACATCTTGTTTTGTGCGTATCAGTCTGCCAAAACCCTGTCTAAAACTTAAGATAGCTTCCGGAAGCATAAACTCTTGAAAGGATTCCTGGTAAGTCTCAGAACGGGCAGCAACAATTGGATCTGAGGGAACCTGGAATGGGAGTTTAGCGATAACCAGAACTGATAAATCCTGCCCGGGAATGTCCACACCTTCCCAAAACGCTCTCGTGCCCAGTAAGACCGCTTGTTCTGCCTGCCGGAAACTTTTTAATAGAGTGTGCGGGGAAGGCCCACTGCCTTGTTCGTAAACAATAATGCCTGCCTGGGTTAACGGCCCTGTGATAGCCCGGGATGTTTCCTGCAGCTGGCTGTAAGATGTAAATAATACCAACGCTCGCCCACCAGTGGCTTTGCATAGAGAAATTAAACCTTTGTTTAAAGCAAGCTGGTGGCCGCGGTGATCTGAAGGTTCCGGGATATCTTCCACTAGATATAACAGAGCGGAATTTTGATAATCAAAAGGAGATCCCAGCGCTAGTTCTTCCGCATCATTAGCTTGCAATCGGTTGCGAATATAATCAAAACTTCCTGCGGTTGTCAGCGTAGCTGATGTGAGAATAACAGCTCTTTTTTCAAACCAAATATAACGTTCCATCAGATCGCCAATATGAAGGGGAGCCGCCTGGATGGCAACAGCCGGTTTTTGAGGAGGGGATTCTATCCAGTAGATCATATTGGGATCTGGTTCAAATACCAGGTTATCAATATTTTCATACATGTCGTAGATTTCTCTAGAGGCTTCCCGTAAATCATTTATGATGGCTTCGTACTGAGAATTGTCAGGCCGATTTCCTCCTAATAGCTCGTTAATGGCCTCCCAAAGTTTTTGAATATCTTCCAGCAAGCCATGCATGGATTGTCGGGCCTGGTCCCAGGCCGCTTCAATCTCATCCCAGTCTGGTTGCATCCTGGTGGATTGCTGAATCCGTACTCGTTGGGTGTACCTGCTGGCTGGCCTGCCTCCTCGAGATCGTTCCAGGAGAGTCTGCAGGATTCTAAACAAATCATCCATCCGGCTTTGAGTTTTAAATGAGCGCGAGATAATCGATTGAACCAATTGATTCAATCCCCCAAAATCGCTCGGGGAAAGGTTTCCTTCCCCCAGGGTAATAATCCATTTCAGGATTCCTTTTTTCTCGTCTCCCAGGACAGAAAGGGCTCGCCTTAACAATGATTGAGATGTGTAGAAACCCAGAGCATTGGTTGTAGCACTTTCTAAATGGTGGGCTTCGTCAATTATTAGGGTGTCATATTCCGGCAAAACCCGATTCCCGGTTGCAATATCTGCAAGAAGCAGGGCATGATTAACAATAATAATATGGGAGGAATGCGCTTTTTGTCTGGCCTGGTAAAAAGGACAACGCCCCCCGGTTCTTTTCAGGCAGCCTTCGGTGGAACAATCTTCATGTTCCGCTGACATGCGATTCCAGATGCGCCGTTCCTGGGGTCCATTAAGATTGATTTCTCCCCGATCGCCAGTTAAGCTGGATTCCAGCCAAACCAGAATTTTTCCCAGGACGCGCATTTCTTCTGCGTTTTTAGGTTTGCTTTTTCGCAGCGCTTCCAGGTGATGAGGACAAAGATAATTCGATCTACCTTTAAGGACCGAAGCCTTTAATTTGATATCCAATGTGTTTAACAACAAAGGAATATCCTTACTGATCAGCTGATCTTGAAGGTTGATCGTATTGGTGGAAATGACCACCCGCTGTTGGTTTTTAGTCGCCCATATTGCGGACGGAATCAAATAAGCCAGGGACTTTCCAATTCCTGTGCCGGCTTCAATTAAATAATGCCGGCCTTCAGAGATAGCCCGGGCTGCGGCCCGAAGCATTTCAAGTTGTTCGGAACGATGTTCATAATCAGGAAATGATTTCTGGAACGGACCGCCAGGTTCAAGAATAGAGGAAACTTCTTCCAGATCCAAATTCTTGAGTGTATTATTGGGCTCGAGGGGGATGGTTTCTTCGGGCGGGGGCTGAGATAAGATGGGATTCTGGTAAGGTTTAAAGGGTTCTGTAGAAACTCCATTCCGGTTTTCCTGCAGCGCCCAACTAAAAGGCAAATAACCTTCCCATTTTATATTTTCACTCAGCCGAACAATCTCTGCCAGGGTGGATCGAGGCAGGTCGAGAATCAGTTCATACATGATTTGATAAATTGCCTGGGTGACCTTTGTGTCGTCCAGAGCGCGATGTGTTGCTCTCATCGGGACTGCCAGCACCTGGCCCAGGGCTCGTAAATTATAACGTCCCTCAGATGGCAACAGTACTGACGCCATCTCGTATGTATCAATGGCGGGATTTTTCTTTAGCGCTCCTTCAGAACGCAAAAAGGAGAGATCAAACTTGACATTATGTCCTATGACCGGGGCATCCCCCACAAAATCAATTAAGTCTTTGATTGCATCCTCAATAAAAGGAATTTCATCCCCACGAACCATCGCATCAGAAATGCCCGTGAGTTGGGTGATGAAGGGAGGAATCTTCCTGCCCGGATTGATCAGTGTCTCAAATTCCCTTTCAATACCTGATTGAGAAAAAAGGACAGCGCCTATTTCAATTATTTTGTCATTTTTGGCATCTAGGCCTGTGGTTTCAATATCCAGTGCAACCAATGTTCTTTTTGTCATAATCATATTCCACTGCAGGTAGGATTTGAATCTCTACCAGTAAGTAATTAGTGCAAATTGTTTGGAGTTTTAGAATACATCAGGAGCGGCTGAAAGCATCCAGTATCCGAGCCATATGTTTAGCGCCTTTGAGATAAAGATCTACACGGATGTTTTCATCCGGAGCGTGGGCATTCCCACCGGGGTAACCAATCCCTGTTGTGACAACCGGCAGCTGCAGGGTGGTGACAAAGGCATGATTGGGCCCTGAACCACCCACCATGGGGATTAGTTCCATCTTTTCTCCAAATGCTTCAGTCGAGGTTTCAACAACTAGTTTCACAAAAGGATCATCCGGGTCTGTTCTTGCAGGGGGTCCACCCCCTAAAAATTCTATTTCAATATCTGAAAATCCATTCTGGTCAAGATGAGTACGTAATTGATCTAAGACCTCTGTAGGGGTTTGGTTTGGCACCAGTCGGAAATCGACCTTTGCGGATGCTTTGGCTGGCAGGACGGTTTTTGATCCAGGTCCCTGATAACCAGAGGTGAGTCCGCAAATCGTACAGGTTGGTTCAAAAATGCTGGCGACCCGCAAAGCAGTCTCGTCAGGATACTCTTTGAGAAATGTGTCAACTCCGTACCTGGCTTGATATTCCTTTTTTACCGGGGGCAGGGCTGCGAGCATCTCCAGATCCCTTTCCGTTGGCGGAACAATTGGATCGTAAAAACCTGGCAGCTGGATATTCTCCTGGGAATCTTTTAAGGAGCTTAAAGCCCAATTCAATCGCCAGGCAGCGTTGGGAAAGATTGATCCACCCAGGCCAGAATGAACATCCTGTTCTGCAGTTTTTACTGATAACTCTACATAACAAATCCCTCTTAATCCAAGATACTGCATGGGGATGTCGCGATGGTCTACTCCGCCAAATTCCCAGATGCAAGCATCTGCCGATAGCAGATCCTGGTATTCTCTAACAAATTCTGGGAGATGCACACTGCCGATTTCTTCTTCTCCCTCCAGGATAAATTTAATAGTACAGGGCAATTCGCCAAATTCCTTCAACAAAGCGTCAATTGCAAAAAGGCGGCTGACAAAATGTCCTTTATCGTCACTGATCCCCCGGCCATAAACTTTACCATCCCGTTCTTCTGGCTCAAAAGGGGGAGAAGTCCAGAGTTCAAACGGTTCTGCCGGTTGAACATCATAATGGTTATAAATCAACAGGGTTTTATCTGTGGATCCTTTTCGTTCAGCAAACACAACAGGAAAACCCGCAGTTTGATAAATTTCTACTTTAAAGCCTCTGGTTTCCAACATCGCAGAGACCATCTGGGCAGTTTCTGTCATGCCAAGATTTTGAGCGGCCACGCTGGGCTGAGCGCAGAGTTTTTTTAATTCAGTTAAACTGGTTTGCAGGTTGTCTTTCAGGTATTGGTCAATATTTGAGAAGTCTGTTTTCATGATCATTCCTGAAGCATCGACTCTATCCTGGCAACGATTAGATCCAGGGCGACGGTATTATATCCACCCTCTGGAATAATGACACTGGCATACCGCTTAGAGGGTTCAACAAAATCCAAATGCATGGGGCGGACCGTTTTCAAATATTGGCTGATCACGCTTTGGGTAGTGCGTCCGCGTTCCTCTATGTCTCTCTTGAGGCGCCGAATAAATCGGATATCAGCATCAGTATCCACGTATATTTTTAAGTCAAATAATTCCCTCAGTTCTGGTTCTGCAAAAATGAGAATCCCTTCTACTATCAAGATCAGCTGCGGTTGAATAATTGTTGTTTCAGGGGTCCGGGTATGAGTTTTAAAATCATAATTGGGCAATTCAATTGAATTGCCTTTTCGCAGTTCAATAATATGTTTGATGAGCAGTTCTGTTTCCAGAGATGAGGGATGGTCAAAATTTACTTTTGCCCGTTCCTCAATAGAAAAATCAGGTTGTTCTCGATAATAAGCGTCGTGGGGTAAAAAAGCAATTTTTTCGTGTCCAACGGTTTTTAGAATATAGTCTGCGATGGTAGTCTTTCCGGAACCGGTACCACCGGCAATGCCAATTACAAGGGATGGATATCGTTTTATCATGGTGCTATTATTATACTTGAATGCATGCAATATTCCGATACGTGTATGGATGAAATTGAATAAAATTTATGGTTCTGGTCTTGGTGTTGCAAATCAGGATCGGCATCAACAAGAATCGAGGTAATCCAATGGCTTGGCTTACAACGAATAGTTTTTTTTCTCGTATATATATTGAAGGCTTATCAGAAGGAGAAACTTTAATGAAAAAGACTATTTTTATCTTGTTAATATCTGTAATAGCATTGTCCCTGGCTGCCTATGCAGCTGGACCGAATCTGCTCCGCAATACTCCCAATGAAGACGGGGAAGTGGCAGGATTCTGGATGGGTCTCTGGCAGGGGTTGATTGCCCCCATAACCTTTATTGTTTCGTTATTTTCAAAAACCGTAACGGTATTTGAGGTCCACAATAATGGCGGCTGGTATGCCTTTGGGTTTTTGCTGGGTGCCTCAACAACTTTGGGAGGCAGCGGCGGCGGCGCAGCTTGTCGAAAAAAGAGAAGAAGGGACCGATAGCTTCTTATTTAGTGGAAAATTAGTTTTCGACCCGCAGAGGTGAATCTGGTGGATCTTCTGCTTTTTTACCAAGCAGCTGGCTTTTTTGATAAGCAGCCCAGATAGCTTTAGACAAGATTGTACGCATGCCACCTTTTTCTAATTGGTAAATTGCTTCTGCGCTGGTTCCTCCTGGAGAGGTCACCATGTTTCGTAGTTGGGCCAAATGCAGATCGGATTGCAGGGCATAATCGACCGAGCCTTTGATCGTTTCCAAGACGATTAATCGGGCATCTCTTCTTGAAAAACCTAAATGAACTGCAGCATCAATCATTGCCTCGGCTAACAAAAACACATAAGTTGGGCCGGTCCCGCTGACAGCGGTAGCCATATTCAGTGCATCTTCATGGCTCACATAGAGTTCTTTTCCCATAGCTTCTAAAATGACTTTGGCTTGATCCCTTTGAGCTTCAGACACTTCGTCTGAAGCAGTCCAAACAGTCATCCCGGCGCTGATTTGTGCGGGGGTGTTAGGCATTGTCCGGATCACAGCTTTGTGAGAAAAACCTTTTTGAATGGTTGTAACTGGCATGCCGGCTACGATCGAGAATATGAGGCTCTTGGGAGGAATTTTTCCCTTTAGTTCAGCGGATACCGCTGCCAAGACCTGGGGTTTTACGGATAAGATTACAATATCTGCGCCTTTAACAGCCGCTTGGTTATCTCCTGTGACAAGAATGCCATATTTAGCAGCGGTCTTTTCCTGTTGTTCGGGATAGGGATCACTGGCCGTAATTTGATCTGTGCTGACTTCATTATTTCGCAGCAGGGCACCGATCATTGCGCCGGCCATATTGCCGCTTCCTATAACAGCGATTCTTTTATTTTCTAGATATTTCATTTCGTCCTCCATCTAAACGGGAGACTGGATAGTTATTATGACAAATTGAATGATTCCCAGTTTTGATGTTGTCATTGTACCATTCTGATGAAGCGTATCCAGGGGACATTAAATATTCTAATCCGCTGAATGATTCATAAAATCTTGTTTTGTTAAATACTCTAGAATTTTGGTTGAAAATTCCTGATGTGATGAGCGAGTATATTTTACTTTTGTATAAAGCTGAGCCAGGTTTTCCACGCCTTTTTCTTCAACTTCCTGTTTTAACCAATCCAATCTCATGTAGCGCTGCCATCCCTTTTCTTCTCTTTCGGCATAAATATCTTTGATGTCCTGGTCTGAGTAATCTTGATAAGTTTCCCAATGAACCAATCCTGAGGAAGGTAAACGATCCCGCAGCGCTGGATCTTCGTTTGGATATCCCAGGGAAAATCCAGCAACTGGGATCACGTTTGAGGGTAGATTCAGGATGCTGCCAATTTGTTTTGCATTGGCAAATGTGCTTCCCAAATAACAAATGCCCAATCCCTTTGATTCAGCAGCCAGGGCGATGGTTTGCGAAACCAGGATCGCATCAATTGCTGCAACCATAAAACTAAAATAATTATCAAAATTATCTGGTGCATTTTCGAGTTTTAACCATCGGCGCATCCGATAAAAATCAGCGCAAAAGGTTACTAAAACAGGAGCGTCTACGACCATTTTTTGCCCCATATGGGGCACGAGGAGTTTTTTTCGTAATTGGGGGTCCCGGGTGACAATGATGGAATACCCTTGCATATTACCTGAAGAAGAAGTGCGGATACCTGCTTCAAGGATTTCATTTAAGAGATCATCCGGAATAAGATCTTGTTTATAGTTGCGAATGGAGCGATGTTTGTGAATTTGAGTGATTACTGGCATGACGATCTCCTCTTAAAAATATCTTTACAAGTATAAAAAGTATACGCTAATTAATTGAATTTAGTTTCCTCTGCCTGTTAATCCTTGGTCTAGTGTATACTGGTGTGAATTAATACCATAACCTAAAATTATGAAGACAAAATCTATCCAGGCAAATATTCTTTTATTGATCACAGCTGTAATATGGGGTGGCGGATTTGTTGCCCAGCGGTTAGGAATGCAGCAAATCGGTCCCTATATATTTAATGGCTTCAGGTTTCTGATAGGCGCTTTAACTTTAGTGCCCATTATTCTGTTTCGGAAACGCAAACAACCTGAGAATTTTGTTGATCCAAAAATGACCTTGTTAATTGGTTTTGTTGCAGGTTTATTCCTATTCTTTGGTGCTACATTTCAGCAGCTCGGTTTAGTCCATACAACAGCGGGAAAAGCTGGATTTATCACCGGGTTGTACGTGATCATTGTTCCTCTACTGGGCATGCTCTGGGGAGACAGGGCGCCAATTAATACCTGGATCGGGGCGTTATTCGCTCTGGCCGGTCTTTATCTACTCAGCGCAACGCGGGGACTGCAATTTGCCACCGGAGATGGATTTGTACTGGTAGGCGCTTTTTTCTGGGCGTTACATGTTCAATTTATTGCTAGATTCTCCCCCCGGGTGGATGCTGTTCAGTTGTCATTTGTGCAGTCTGTTTTTACCTCGCTCATAAGCTTTGGGGTGGGTTTTGTCCAGGAAGAATTTGTAGTATCCCGGGTGCTGGCAGCGTCCATACCGATTTTGTATGGCGGTGTGATATCGATTGGAATTGCTTATACCTTGCAAGTTGTTGGTCAGCGCCATGCAAAACCAACACCTGCGGCAATAATATTAAGTTTGGAATCTGTTTTTGCCGCTTTTTGGGGATGGTTGATTTTAAAAGAATTGTTGACTGAACGCGCCTTGTTAGGCAGCGCCTTGATGTTAACAGGGATGTTGATTTCGCAAATTTGGGGGAAAAAAACCAGAGACAGCTCTTTTGAGAGCTGACCTTTAAGAACGCCTACAAATCAGGCTACGACATAGGAATTTTCACCATAGATTGCAGGTACCCATTTCTGACTGGTAATTGGCGGTCGTTTGTAACCCGGATCTTGCTGTCGTGGTGGCAGTTCAATGGGATCTGGAGTCAGGTTTTCATATTTAATTAAACCAAGCAAATGACTGATGCAGTTGAGGTGAGCATGTCGTTTTATATTGGTATCGACCACATACCAGGGTGCTTTTTCAGTATCGGTATACATGAACATGGCGTCCTTGGCACGGGAATACTCCACCCATCGGGAGCGAGATTCAAGATCCATTGGGCTAAGTTTCCAGCGCCGGGTTGGATCGGTATTGCGGGTCCTGAAACGCCGTTCTTGCTCCTTATCACTGACAGAAAACCAGTATTTGATGAGTTTAATACCTGATCTAACAAGCATCCGTTCAAATTCCGGACAGGTACGCATAAAATCCCTATACTCAAAATCTGAACAGAATCCCATCACTCTTTAAACACCTGCCCGGTTGTACCAACTGCGGTCAAAAAGTACCATTTCACCTGCTGAAGGAAGATGCGGTACATACCGCTGGAAATACCATTGCTGTTTTTCCTTATCTGAGGGTGTGCCTAACGCAACCACGCGAGCAATCCGGGGATTCAGCCTTTGAGTGATCCTTTTGATAACTCCACCTTTTCCAGCTGCATCACGGCCTTCAAATAATACACAAACCTTCAGGCCTTCTTCTTTAATCCAATAATGGAGTTTAACCAGGTCTTGTTGAAGTTTCGCCAGTTCCCGATTGTAATGAGCTGATTTGAGTTTTCCTGAGGAAGTGTATTCTAAAGAGCCTTGGTCTTCTGACATCGCTTGCTCCTTTCCATCCAGTACTTACGGGACAGAAATTACGGGAAAGGGAGAGGTTTGCAGTGATTAACTAACTATATCCAAATCAGTTCACCTCGTCAACTGATAAATTTCAGGTTAAATTAATAGAGCCACCGATGGGAATTGAACCCATAACCTATCGCTTACGAAGCGATTGCTCTACCCTTGAGCTACGGTGGCATGGCTATCTGCTGGTTGACGGAGAAAATTATACCAGCTATCATACTTGAGTGAAAAGGGACTGACCTTTTTGCGGAATATTTATAATTTATTTGAAGAAAGAGAGGGAAAATTGCGCATTGCTTTGCTCTCATTTCATACCTGTCCCCTGGCAACACTGGGTGGGAAAGACGCTGGTGGTATGAATGTTTATGTACGGGATTTGGCTTTACATTTGGGACGGGAAGGCATTAAACTGGATGTATTTACCCGCTCTCAGGATGAACATGTTCCCCATGTGCTGCATGACCTTGGATTTGGCAACCGGGTAGCGCATATACCTGCTGGTCCAGAACATCCGTTGCCAAAACAAGAATTGGCTTGTTTTATCCCGGAGTTTGGGGACCAAATTCTTGATTTCGTAAGCAAAAAAAATCTAAAATATGACCTCATCCATTCTCATTATTGGATGTCAGGTTTAGCTGCAGAAAAACTTGCAGATACCTGGGATGTGCCCATTATTCAGATGTTCCACACCCTGGGTAAATTAAAACAGCGGGTAGCTCAAAACGCAGAAGAGGCTGAAGGAGATTACCGGATTAATGGCGAAACCAGAGTGATAAAACGGGTTGATAAAATTATTGCTTCAACATCAATCGAAAAAGAACAATTAGAAGTGCTGTACGGTGCGGATCCTGCCAAGATAGAAATACTATCCCCTGGAGTCGACTTAAGTCGGTTTTATCCAATTCCTCCAGATGAAGCTAAGGATTATATTGGTGTTCCAATCGATAAAAAAATGGTCTTATTTGTGGGCCGGATCGAACCATTAAAGGGTATCAAAACGTTATTAAGGGCGATTGGAATTTTACGGGAAGATGAAAAGATAGGAAAAGAAATTTGCCTGGTGATAATCGGGGGTGAACTCGAAGATAAGAATGGGGATGAATCCGAGGAAATGAAACTGCTGGAATGCTTGCGTGAAGAAAATGATTTACAAGATATGGTGACTTTTTTGGGCAAAAGAAGTCAGGATTCGCTTCCCTATTATTACTCAGCCGCTGAAATGGTAGTCATGCCGTCACACTATGAATCCTTTGGCATGGTCGCATTGGAGTCAATGGCTTGCGGCACGCCAGTAATCGCTTCCCATGTAGGTGGGTTAATCCATCTGGTTGAGGATGGAGTTACTGGATACCATGTGCCTGTTGAAGATCCTCTGGCACTCAGCCAAAGAATATCTGGATTGCTCCAAGATAAAGCGCTGCGCTACCGGATGGGGCATGATGCCTTTGCTTTTGCAAAAAAGTATGGCTGGGAAGATATTTCAAAACGGATGATTCAGGTGTACAGGAAGTGTATAGGATAAGCGCGCTATTCCTGAGATGGTTTATTCGGGACTAAACCATAGCGAATTGCCAGGATAGCAGCTTGAGTACGGTCAGATACACCGAGTTTTTTAAGCAATACACTGGTGTAATTCCTCACAGTGCCTTCAGCTAAAAATAATTTATCTGCAATTTCTGAATTGGATAACCCCTGGGATAAAAGGGTTAATATATCTCTTTCGCGTTCAGTAAAAGTATAGTGGGAAGGAGGTTGGGAATTCCCAAAATTCTCCGCATATTCTGTTAATAATTTGCCGGCCACCTGGGGGTCGATGAAGGCCTTTCCGTGCAGCGTGCCTTTAATTGATTTTATTAAATCTTCCGGGCGAGTGTCTTTTAACAAGTAGCCGGATGCACCACTTCGAATGGCATCAAAAATCCATTCGTCATCATCATAGGTTGTTAATACCAGGACATATATATTTGGATACGTTTCTTTTATTTTCCTGGTTGCAAGGATGCCATTCATTTCCGGCATTTTTAAATCCATTAATACAAGGTCGGGCAGTACTTCTGGAATCATGCCCATCGCTTCGATGCCATTATGGGCGATGCCCACGACATTTAGCTCAGGATCAGCATTTATGATCGTCTGCAAACCTTCACAGACTATTCTTTGATCATCACAAACCAAAATCTTGAACATGATTTAACTCCGTAGTAATACTGACCCGGGTACCTTTTCCAGGCTCACTTTCAATTGTAAAAATCCCATTGCAACCAGCGGCTCTTTCCTTCATGCCCCGTATACCGAGAGTGTCTGGATTTAATATTTGATGTGGCTGATATCCAACCCCGTTATCTTGAATTGTTAAAATATAAGAAGAATTCTCAATTTCAATTGAAAGAGAGACTTGGGTCGCCTGGGCATGTTTGACGATGTTCTCAAGTGATTCTTGGGCGATTCGGTAGTAAACCTGATTGACATGAATGGAATGTTCCGGAAGGGTATCAGGCAACTTTAACTGGACTTTAAATAGGCCCCGGGACTCCGCTTGAGAAGCAAGATTTTCCAGGGCCATCTTTAATCCTAAGTCCTCTATTTGTTTAACCCGGAGATCTCTTAGTGCTCTCCTTGTATCTGTTAAACCTGTCCTGGTATTTTCCAGAGCATGATCCAGGCGTGATTTAATTTGGGGGTGATCTTCTCCCAGAAGAATCTTAATGGCTTCAAGATTCACAGTCAGCCCGCTAAGTGTGTGGGCCAGGGTGTCATGAAGATCCCTTGCTAATCTGTTACGTTCCCGGCTGGTTGTCAGCTGTTCCAACGTGATTGCATGTTCGCTGAGTTTTATGTTTGCCTCTACCAGTTTTCTTTGCTGCTCCCGTTGGGTTGAAATCAAACGTGTAATTATACGGCCTATTATGCCAAGGGCAAATGCCCGTATAAGAGGGAGACCCAGGATTGGCAGAGTTTCAAAGTTAATGACTTCCAACCGCGTGAATAAAATGGAGAGTTCGATTACTGATGTTAAGAAGGTAAATGCTAAAACCACCCGGAATCTGTATTGCCAGGCAATCAATACCATGGGAACAATCAACATCGGAAATAAAAGCCAACTCCTGGTTATGGTAATCTGGGCGCTTTCTTGAGGGCTGGCAAGATAAATAAGATTGCTGAATAATGGCACAATTGTGGCAGCAATCAAAGCGAGGGGTAAATAATAACGGGGTATTTTCTTTTCAAGCCAGGACCAGGATAAATAACCAAATAAAATCCCATTAGTAGCCAAATTAACATAGGATTGGATTTGCGACAAATTGACCAATTGGCCCGTTTGCAGCACAGTAATAAGGGATAGGGATGCAAAATACAGCATTGCAATCCCTGTAAAGTAGCGGAATAGTTGAACTACTTCAGATCTTTTGTTTCGAACTAGCATATCGAAATCATAACATAAGGCTAGCGGAGCAGGATGGTTTTATTCTTTTCTGGGATTTAGATTGCCCCAGCCGCTTTTCCTGCAGCCCATCCTGTGGAGAAAGCCGCTTGTAAATTAAAGCCACCGGTGTTGGCATCAATGTCTATAATTTCTCCAGCAAAATACAAACCCTCGATAATCCTGGATTCCATCGTGACGGGGTTGATCTCTTTTGTGTCAACTCCACCAGCAGTAATGATGGCTTGTCCAAATCCCTTATGCCCGGTAACGGTAAATTCTAAGCCGCCTTTTAACCAATCCGCCAGAAACTTTCTTTCTTGACTAGAAAGCTGGCTGATCTTTTTATCTGAGGGTATACCGCATTGATCTATACAAATGGGAATTAGTTTTTTCGGCAGAAGCCCTTCCAGTAAGGATCTGAATTGTTTCCTTCCGAAAGTTTGAATATCTCGTAATAAACGTGCATTTAATGCTTCTTGGGATAGGGCAGGTTTGAGATCAATAACCACTGTTGGTTGATTGCCGGATTCAAGATCTTGAACGACTTTCCTGCTTAATGTTAATATAACTGGTCCGGACAAACCGAAATGAGTGAACATCAATTCACCAAACAGCTGTTCCCTTTTTTTATTATTTACCCGGGTTGTTACGGAAACATTTTTTAAACTCAAACCTTGTAAATCCTGGGCAATATTTCCCGCAGTAATGAGCGGCACAAGGGCAGGGCGGAGAGGTTTGATTGTATGGCCAGCTCTCCGGGCCAGGGCATAACCATCACCCGTTGAACCTGTGCCTGGATAGGCTTTGCCGCCAGTAGCCAGGATAATGGACGAGGCTTTGATTTCTTCATCGGGTGTACGAACACCTTCTATCTGTTTATTATAGATAACAAGTTCTTTGACAGGGGTATTTGTAAGTACCATGACACCGGAGGTTCTCATCCAGGTAAATAGTGTATCCGCAACTTCTCTGGCGTCTTCATTGGTTGGAAAAACCCTTCCGCCCCTTTGTTCAACTGTCGAAATGCCAAGTGCCTTAAAAAACCCCCGGAGTTCATCTGAATAAAATCTGTAATAAAGCTGGGTCAGAAAACGACCTCCGGGATTGAACTCTTGTAATGCTTCTTCAAGTGAAACTGAGTTTGTCAGATTGCAGCGGTGTTTCCCGGTAAGTAAAAGTTTTCTGCCCGGCTTTTCCATTTTCTCTAATAACAATGTCTTTTTGCCCAGTAAAGCAGCCTGACCGGCAGCCATCATGCCTGCTGGACCACCCCCAACAACAATTACGTCAAAGTTTTTCATGGTAGGCCTTTATAAGGAAGGATACTCAATTGTGCACAGATCAAGTGTAACATCTTCGTCTAGTTCAGGTTGGTGTTGTATTTATAATTGATAGACCGGTGTGTTTGACAAAAGCAGGGGAACCCATTAAAATAGTGTTCAAGTAATTAGAACTTTGCAGCTTAACATTTGTATAAAGCAAGGGTGCCTAAAGGATTAAAGGCGAAGTCTGTGAAATTCAGACGCTGACCCGCAACTGTAATTCATTCAAGATTCTAAGAATGATAAGCCAGGTCGACCGCCATTGCTGACTGTTCATCAAACTCTCGTGGTAAGGAGGTGTGAACTTGGCTTACGAAATATCATAATCCATGTCCATTCCCTGTTCGAGACAGGGATTTTTTGTTTAATACATAAAACTTAACTTAAAGAGGAACAAATGAAAAAAACATATTTCAGCATAACAATATTATTGGTATTGATGGTTTTGGTTACCGCCTGTGCTCCTGCAGCTCAACCGGAACCAACCAAACAACCTGTTAAAGAAGCTACTGAAGTTCCCCAGACGCCTGAACCAACTGATGAACCTGCGCCAGTCCCGATCGTGGTGATAGATGATTTGGATGTCGAAATTACATTAGCTGAACCCGCCAAAGCAATAATTTCACTTTCGCCCTCCCTAACAGAAATTCTTTATGGAGTTGGCGCTGGTGAAAGTTTAATCGGCAGGGATTCTAATTCCCAATATCCTGAGGAAGCGATTGCTGCGGTTGATCTGGGCGGTATGTGGGATGGAATTCCTATTGAAGATATCCTGGCAATGGAACCAGATTTAATCCTGGCTGGAGAAATCTATTCAGCTGAGGCGATTCAGGAATTAAGAGATCTCGGTCTGGTTGTTTACTGGCAGAAAAATCCTGCAGACTTTGATGGACTCTATCAAAACATCAAGGATATTGCTGTGTTAACGGGAACAGAAGATATTGCTGAAGAATTGGCAATCTCGTTGTCTGATCGTGTATCCATTCTGGATGATATATTACAGGTTGTGGAAGAAATTCCCCTCGTATTTTATGAGCTGGATGCCTCTGATCCCGGCAACCCCTACACTCCTGGAGGAAGCACATTCATATCCTATATTATTACCCAGGCGAAAGGATTAAATTTAGGTGACAGCCTGACAGGAGAATGGGTACAGGTCAGTTCCGAAGAACTAATTGCCCAAAATCCAGATACCATATTACTTGCAGATGCTTTGTATGGCATCTCGCCTGAAAGCGTAGCAGCAAGACCAGGTTGGAATGAAATCAAAGCAGTAGTAGAGGGCGATATCTATCCCTTTGACCCATTTATCCTGAGTGTTCCGGGACCCCGATTGATTGACGGCTACGAACAGATAGCTGCTATCCTCCACCCTGAACTTTTTGAAAATTAATCTATGATGAAACGTCCTTTCCTGGTTGTATCTTTATTACTGGGTGCTGCATTTGTTTTAAGCATTGCCCTGGGGGCTGTCACCATTCCCCCGGGCAATGCATTAAGTATTCTGGTAGGAAAAATCCCCGGTATTGAAATTTCCGGGGATTGGCCTGGATATTTTGAGACCATTCTCTGGGATCTCCGGCTTCCCCATTCTATTCTCGTTTTACTAACTGGTGCTGCCCTGGCAGGCAGTGGGGCATCTTTTCAGGGTTTATTTAGAAATCCCCTTGCTGATCCTTACTTGATCGGAGTCGCCTCTGGAGCAGGGTTGGGTGCAATTGTGGTGATGTCTATCCCTCAAGCAGGAAGATATCTTGTTCCAATTGGCGCTTTCCTGGGGGGATTGGGTACCATTTTCGCGGTCTACAGGTTGGCAAAAGTTGGGCGTATTGTGCCATTAACTACTTTGATACTTGCCGGTGTGGCAATCGGGTCTTTTGCTTCTGCATTAACTTCTTTTTTAATGCTGATCTCAGACCAGATGGTGCTTCAGGCGATGAGTTTTTTGCTGGGTGGATCCACTGTAACCGGTTGGGAACCGCTTATTATCGCTTTGCCTTATTTTTCAGTGGGCTTAACCCTGTTGGTATTTAGTGGACATTCACTCAACGTGTTGCAATTTGGAGAGGAACAAGCCCAGCAATTAGGTCTTTCTGTCGAAAGGGTCAAACTTTTTATTATTATTTCTGCTTCTCTAACAACAGCGGCCGCAGTGTCGTTTTCGGGCGTGATTGGTTTTATTGGTTTGGTCGTTCCTCATATTATCCGATTAGTTTGGGGAGGGGACTTTAAGAAGTTAATTCCATTATCTATCCTGGGAGGTGGAACGACTCTCCTGGTTGCAGATCTACTAGCAAGAATTGTCATGGCTCCCAGATATTTGCCTGTTGGGATTGTAACTGCCCTGGTGGGAGCGCCATTTTTCTTATGGATTTTGCGTCGGGCGAAAAAGGAGGTATTCTGGTGAAAAAAAATCAAACTTTTCCAGTTCTCCGGATCGAATCGCTCTGCGCTAATTATGGTGATGTTAAGGCCCTAAAAGATATATCCCTGGATATTCATCAAGGAGAAATTCTTGGTGTGATTGGGCCTAATGGCGCTGGAAAATCGACATTAATCAAGGTATTAAGTGGTGTGCTAAGGGCCAATGCGGGGAAGGTTTTAATTAATGATCAGGAAATTAATTCCTTTACTCATAACCAGCGAGCTCGTGCTTTAGCTGTTGTGCCTCAAGCCCGGCAGTTGGGAGGTGCGTTTTCGGTCGAACAGGCTGTTTTATTGGGGCGAACAGCGTATCTGGGATTTCTTGGTAAACCCGGAAAAGATGACTTGGAAAGAACTGCCTGGGCGATGAAACAGACTGAGGTGGATTTGCTCGCAGATCGAAAACTGGCTGAGATCAGTGGAGGAGAACAGCAGCGCGTTTTGTTGGCAAGGGCGCTGGCTCAGAATACTCCGGTTTTATTGTTGGACGAGCCGACAAATCATCTGGACTTGCGACATCAAGTCAACCTGCTTAAGTTATTAAGATCGTTGGTGAAAAAAGAAAAATTAACAGTATTGATGGCAATGCATGATTTGAATCAAGTCTCTGGTATTGCAGATCGGGTTGCAATGCTGGTTGAAGGCCGGCTTCAGGCAATCGGCACTCCTGAAGAGGTCCTGACCGCTGAAAATATTAGTTCGGCATATCAAACTAAGATTGAAACTTTCACCCATCCTAGAACGAAAAAACATATCATATTTTTGCAGGATTAAAATTTATAGACAAGAATGAAAACGCCAGCTTCTTTTTACGGGAGCTGGCGTTTTTTGTTCTTTTACGGTCGGGTTTAATCACTTAAGAGGATTTGGACCCATTTCTCTAATTCGATCTGTCATTTCCTGGGCAGCATCAGCAAAAGATTTACCCTGTCCTCCGGAGAGGAAATACATGTTCAGTCGTTCTCCGCCTAATCCAATATCATCCAGCATCTTTTTAGTATGTTCAACGCGTAGTTCACCTCGTTCATTGCCTCGAACATGGTGACAATTCCCTTTGGGACACGCAACTACATAGACACCATCAGCACCGTCTTCAAATGCTTTTAGTAAATATCTTGTATCGGTTTTTCCTGTACAGGGCAGTTTAATCAGTTTAACATTTGCAGGATATTCAATCCGCAAGGCGCTGGCTGTATCTGCTGCCATATAACCACAATAAATACACATGAAGGCGGTTATTTCAGGTTCAAATGTTTTATCGTTCATAATTCAACCCAGCTCCCCAGAACTGGAAATTCCGGAACCATAATTTGATTGTCGGTGTAGTTTAGTAATTGTATGGCATTGGCAGGGCATTCTGCTGTACAGGTACCACAACCATGGCAAAGTGTGGGCTCAATAAAAGCAGCTCCTCCCAGCTCACCAACGCCTGTATATTCATCTGAAACACGTGGAATTTCAAAAGGACAGGTACGCATGCACGTCAGGCATCCAACGCATTTCTCAGGGTCTACGATAGCAATTGTGCCACCAAAGTGGAAAGGTCTTTTACTGAGAATCGAGGTTGCCCGTCCTGCAGCAGCCTGGGCCTGGCTGATACTTTCCTCAATGAACTTGGGATAATGCGCGATGCCGCAGACGAAAATACCTTCTTCCATGAAATCCATCGGCCTCATTTTGATATGCGCTTCCAGGAAGAAACCCTCGTTGGATATAGGCACTTTGAGCAATTTGGCCAGTTCATTGGTTCCGGTGGATGGTTGTATGGATGTGCTCAGAACAAGCAAATCCGGCTCCAGTATTAACTCCCTGTCCAGCATCTTTTCCTGCATGCTGACAATAATTTGACCGTTATCATGATCCACTATGGGGGCGGTATCATCATCATACCGGGCAAATATCACGCCTCGTTCTCTTGCCTCTGTGTAATACTGCTCCCGGAACCCGTAGGTAATGATGTCTTTATACAGCACAGTAACCTGGCAATCGGGGTTAACGGTTTTCAGGCGAATAGCATTTTTAATGGTGCTAATGCAGCAAATTCTGGAACAATATTCGTATGTTTCCTCTTTTGGTTTTACACATTGGATCATCACTACCTGTTTTAGATCAGCAACAACATCAAGGTGATGAGCTAATTTATCTTCAAATTCCAACTGAGTGATAACGGCTGGATGTTCTCCCATTAAATAACGATCAACTCTGGTTTCCTTCCCTCCGGTGGCAACGATGGTAACGCCATGGGATATCTCTGAGGTTGATCCATTCTGATGGCGAAGAACAGCATGGTAGGCGCCAACATGGCCATCGTGTTCTTCAAGTA
>CAXMRF010000009.1:269-47065 GCA_964195965.1 uncultured Nitrosomonadaceae bacterium | reverse complement strand
CCTGCGCTAATGCTGGACATTCGGACAATCGCTGTTTGATTGTCAGTGATGTTCACTGCATCAATGTACCCTTTTAAAAGGGCTGCTTTTTCGCGAATAACTTCAGGGTCAGCGCTTTGGGGAGGGCCGAGTTCTCCGGTGACCGCAAAGTGACCAGCCCGGAGTATTTTTTCTAATTGGGATCCTACCAGATATCCGTTGTCATTGCTGCTCATTAATGAATCTCCTCAACTCAAGCTTCAGTTTCATCTGAAATTAACCGCAGATCTTCACGGACAATTTTACGCGGGCCTCCATCTCTGGATACTTGCCAATTTTTTGGTGCTTGGATTTCAAGCATATAATCCAGTTTTCCCATGATTGTCAATCGGTCAAAGATCAACTGCCAGGCGCAAGGAACATCCGGGTCGATTTCACAATGACCATCTTCCGAGCCGCCGCAAGGTCCGTTTAGAAGTGATTTGGAACAACGTGCGATAGGACAAATGCCGCCGGTTAATCCCAGGACACAATCACCGCAAGCTGCGCAACGTTCCTCCCAGACACCCTGTTCAACGGGAATGCCGAGGAAGGTTGTATTCAGTCCGGGAACAACCCAGGTATCTGGAAAATGTTTGGCAATGGCTTGCACGCCAATACCGCATGCCAGGGAAAGTACTATATCCGCTTCAGCAATTTCCTTTTCAATTTCATCCAGGTATTCCCATTCACATTGGCGCTGCACAGTGATATCAGTAACATCCTGGGGATGGCCCTGCAATTTGGAAGACATCCGCAAAGTTGAAGATAAAATTTGAGCCTCTCTTGATCCTCCCGCAAAACAAACCGTTACGCAGGTGCCGCATCCAACAACCAGTACTTTTTCGGCATCTCCAAGTAACGATTGAATTTCCTCAAGGGATTTTTGTTCGCCGGTAATCATACTTAACTCCTTACAAAAGGTTTATTTCCTACCTGTCAAATAGCTTATAAATCGTGCAAAAGACTGGAAAAGGGTTCAAACAAATTCTTAAACAAATATCTAGGGTATTTTACTCTATTTTCTTTGGTGATTTATCACAAGGTTTATGGTTGGAAGTAATATTTTCTCCTGGTACGGCTATTTATTTTCCTTTTAACCTTGATGGTCCAAGATCCGAGATTTCCTGGGCCATTTGAGTGATTTCCTGCGTAAATTGTGCTCCCATAGCAGCGGAGACATTGACCATTTTAATCCGGTCACTTTCCAGCCCAACTTCCTCTAATTTCTGCTTGAGATGATGGAGTCGCCTTTCGGCTTGGAGATTACCTTCCAGGTAATGGCAGTCGCCGGGAAGTCAACCAGCTACCATGACCCCATCAGCACCATCCTCTAGTGCCTGGAGGATGTAAATAGGGTCAACTTTACCAGTGCAGGGCATTTCAATTATTTTGACGGATGACGGATAATTCAGGCGCATAGAACCTGCCAGGTCCGCGGCCGCATAGGCGCAGTAATGACAACAGAAAGCGATGATCTCGGGAGTAAATTTATCTTCCATAATTTTCTGGTTTATCCTTTTTCAACCTGGACTAGCATGGCGTTTACTTTTTCAAGGGTTTGGATATCGGTGCTGTGCCTGATCTGGATAGCCTGGGCCGGACACTCAGCGGCGCAGGATCCGCAGCCTTGACAGACGGCAGCCTCAATAATTGCGGCCCCGATAATACCGCCCACTCCGTCCAGGCTGCTGCTAATTTTTGGTACATTATAGGGGCAGATTCTGACGCAGGTCAGACAGCCAACACATTTTTCTGGATCAACTTGAGCCACTCTGGAATTGGTGAGAATTTTATCCAGGGATAATACCCGGGCAGCGCGTGATGCAGCGGCCAGGGCTTGCGCAATTGTTTCATCAAGGAATTTTGGATAGTGAGCCAATCCTGCCATAAAGATCCCATCTGTAGCGAAGTCCACTGGCCGTAATTTGACATGTGCTTCCATGAAAAATCCATCCATATCAGTGGAGCATTTCAGCAGGTTAGAAAGCTTTTTTGTTCCCGGATCAGGGATAATAGGATTTGATAAAACCAGGAGATCTGTGGGGAGATCAAGTTCCCTTTGTAAAATGGGCTCCAGGGCTTGAACGGTTAATGGGCCTTCCGGATTGGATTGATCAATTATAACGGTTGGTTTCCTGTCAAATTCAAAATGGATAAAACGCACGCCGGCTTCCCTGGCTTCGGTGTAGTAACGTTCTTTGAATCCGTAAGTCCTGATATCCCGATAAAGGATCGTTATTTCAGCTTCTGGTTTGATTTCTTTTAACTTGAGGGCATTTTTCAGGGCAGTTGTGCAGCAAATTCGGCTGCAGTATTTCTCTGAAGGACCCACGCATTGAATCATGGTAACTCGATCTGGCAAATCGGAAAGAGGTTTTTTGGAAACTTTCCCATTACTTCCGGGAAGATACTCCGAGATATAAGCTTCAAATTCCTGTTGGGTTTTAATCCGCTCAGATTTTCCGTATTCGTATTCTTCCCCTTTGTATTCCACACCTCCTGTAGCTATGATGATCACACCGTGTTTGATGTTTATGACCTGGTCATCTTTTTGTATGGTGGAGGAGAAGTTGCCCTTAAAACCTTCAGTCTCAAGTACTCCAGCAGACAAATAAGTGGTAATTTTGGGATGGTCCTGGATATTTTTAATCAGGCCCTGGAGATAATCCCTGGGGCTGATTAGGGCCGGTGATCCTTTTTCAGCAGAAAAATAATGAAGTTGATTAAGATTGCCGCCTAAATTTGGTTTCTGTTCTATGATATGAACGGGGAATCCCTGGTCTGCCAGATTCAGGGCTGCATTCATGCCCGCTGCGCCGCCACCTATGATCAAGGCATCATGTTGCACAGGAACTTCATAGATCTCCAATGGATCCAGCTTGTCAGCCCTGGCAATTGCCATCCTGGTGAGAGTTTTAGCCTTAGTTGTAGCGCCATCCCAATCACTGGAATGGACCCAGGAGCACTGGTTGCGAATATTTGCCATCTCAAAGAGATGGGCATTTAATCCGGCCTGCCTGATAGCGTCCTGGAAGAGTGGTTCGTGGGTGATCGGCGTGCAGGAGGAAACCACTACTCGATTCAATTTCAATTCTTTGGTCTTTTCGATAATGTGGGCTACTGTGTCTTGAGAACAGGTGTATAGATTATCTTCTGCATAAACAACATTGGGAAGAGATTTTGCATATTCTGCAACCTGAGGAACGTCCAGATAACCACCAATGTTGGAACCGCAGTGGCACACAAAAACGCCTATCCGTGTGTCCTCGTCGGCCACAGAGCGTTCGGCAGGGTATTCTTTCTTGATGGTCAAGCTGTGTCTGGCAGGGGAGAGCAGTTGGGCTGCTTTTGCTGCAGCGCCGCTGCCATCCGTTACTGATTCGGGAATATCTTTTGGCTCGCGGAATGGTCCAGCAACGTATAGTCCGTCCCGAGAAGTTTGCAGGGGATCAAAGAGGGTTGTGTGGCAGAATCCATATTGATCCAGTTCGATGCCGAGCTGCCGGCCCAGGTTTTGAACGGACTCAGAAATTTCCATGCCAACAGAGAGGACAACCAGGTCAAATTCTGCAATTTCCAGGCTGGCTTGATTTTCATAAGGTGAGCTGTAGCGCAGGAACAAATTATTATTATCAGGATTTTCATTGACTTCGCTAATTCGGCAGCGAGTGTAGACAACACCGTATTTTTCCTCGGCTCGACGGTAATATTCCTCGTAGCCTTTGCTATAAGCCCGGGAATCAATAAAAAACACCTGGCAGAAAACATCACCGCTTCCTGGGTGAGTTCGTTCTTCTGCCTGGGCGTGCTCTATGGTCATTATGGCTTCTTTGGCAGCATACATGCAGCAAACAGCTGAACAATAATCATGATTTTGGTCTCGACTTCCCACACATTGCAGGAAGGCCACCCGTTTTGGACTGACTTGATCCGACGGTCGCTTGACATGACCGTCAGTTGGACCACTTGCAGATAACATGCGTTCGTACTGGATGGATGTAACCACGTTGGGAAATCTGCCAAAACCATATTCCTCGGATAATTCAGCTTGGTAGGTTTGGAATCCGGGAGCCAGAATTATTGCGCCGATATCGAGATTTCTTTCAGAACCAACCATATCATGATGGATGGCGTCTTTTCCGCAGGCAAATACACAGGACATGCATTCTGAACAGATTCCGCAGGCAAGACAGCGAGCGGCTTCTGCCCGGGCACTTTCTTCGTCATATCCTATTTCTACTTCCGCAAAACAGGATATTCGCTCTTCAACCTCAAGCTCTGGTAAAGGAACCCTGGGTTGATAGGTGATTTCACCGCGATCGATCCTGTCCTGGAGTTCTTTTTCAGATAGCTCAACAACCGGGAGATCGGGACCGGGAGGAGGCTCGAGATCTTCGCCCTGGATGTAGCGTTGAATAGACCCGGCAACTTTATGGCCGCTTTCAACGGATTCAATCACAAATGCTGTGCCAGAGACACTATCACCGGCAGCAAACACACCCGCTTTTGTGGCAGCGAGGGTGTTGGGATTGATTGCAATGGTTTGTTTATTGGTTATTCCGATCCCGGCATCATCCGGAATAAATGCCAGACCAGCTCGCTGGCCAACGGAGAAAATAACAGTGTCACAGGAAATTACATGGTTGGAATTGGGAACTTTTTCTACATGAAGACCGCCGCTTTCAGAAAAACTGAAATTGGCGACTTGCATCAATTCCATACCCTTAACATGATCATTCTCATCGCCCAATATCCTTTCGAAAGATTGGGACGGGTAAATGTGGACGCCTTCTTCTTTAGCAGCTTCTATCTCCCAATCATGGGCTGGCATATCTGGTTGACTTTCTAAACAAGCCAGGTGTACTTCTTTACCCAGGCGGACAGCTGTTCGGGCACAGTCGAGGGCCACATTTCCTCCCCCAAGAACCAGAATGCGGTCGCCGAGCGGGGGTGCATCTGATTCGTCATCTTGATATTTGTCGAGCCGGACATCTCGCAAAAAACGGGTGTTAATAATTACGCCATCAAAATTTGCACCTGGTATTGGCAGGCGAATGCCTTCATGAGCACCAACAGCAATTAAGACAGCTTTAAATCCCTGTTCAAATAAATCATCCAGATCATCTATTCTGTGGTTTAGTTTTAAATCTACGCCTAAATCCACAATATCCTGAACTTCACGTTCAATCACATCGGTAGGAAGGCGATATTCTGGAACACCCAATCGAAGCATGCCGCCAGCCACCGGCATGGCTTCAAATACCGTGACCGGGAAACCGTTCAGGATTAAATCCTGGGCAGCTGTTAAGCCGCAGGGACCTGCTCCGATTATTGCCACCCTGTCTTCGGGGTGGAGGATTTCTGCTGGAGTAATTTCTGTTCTAGGGGTTTCATAAATTTGATCAGTTACAAACCTTTTAAGGGCTCGGATATTGATCGGTTCGTCCAATTTTCCACGGTTGCAGGCAATTTCGCAGCGATGATTACATATACGTCCACAAATGCCAGGGAAGGGATTATCCATCTTAATTACCCGGTAGGCATCTTCCCATCGTCCTTCGCGGATTAAGGCGATATAACCTTGAGCGCGCTGACCAGCCGGGCAGGCATCCCGGCAGGGAGCTATGCCGGCTTTTGTGATTGCGTATGCATTGGGTACGGCTTGTGGATATTGTTTGTAAACCGCATGGCGTTGAACAAGGTGCTCATTAAAAATATCCGGCACTATAACAGGACATACATCTACACAATCGTTGCAGGCTACACAGTCGTCCAGATCAATATAACGGGGAGCGGTCCAAATCCTGGCGTTAAAATCTCCCGCTTGACCAGAGACATCAACTACCTCGGATCCGGTAATAATTTCGATATTTGGATGACGGCCCACTTCTACAAGTTTCGGGGAGATGGTACACATTGCGCAGTCATTGGTCGGAAAAGTCTTATCCAATTGTGCCATTTTCCCGCCAATGGCAGTTTCTTTTTCAATCAGGTAAACTTTATATCCCTGGTCTGCTAAATCCAGGGACGCCTGCATTCCAGCAATTCCCCCTCCTACTACCATAACGGCTCCAACAGGTTTCCCGTTGGGTTTGATCTGAGGCATTGAAGTCGACATTGAGTTCTCTCCCTGATACACCACGGTTAATGTCAAACAGGTGAGGCTGTGATAGCTTTAGTGAAGGATCTTCAACCAATAAAAGATTGATATTAAGCAAATTCTGGCTCAGAACAGGGGATTGATAGGGTTGGTGCTTGAGCCAGGCAGGTTATTCGGTTTAAATTCTGTATTTAAAGATAAGACAATCACCCTGACTCAGGATCTTAGGCGCATTTGAGGTGCTTGTCTGATGGCAATCTGAACCTACAAATCAGGTTTGGTTCAAAAACTTTGTTCTCGTGAAATGCTATAAAAGCCGAGTTTTCAGTTATTTGATTTTAACGTGGTGTGATTCTATTGTCAATCAATTACGTGTGGAGGAAATGGCGAGCTATCTTGAATAGGAAGAAAGTCATTTAAAAATCTTGTGTTATTGGTTAATATTCAAAGTCTAATTAAGGAATTTTAGTTGGAAATAGTTATAAAATGAACGAACTGTAAAATAAAACTTAATCAATTGTTGATCCGGATTTTGGAATTTACTGATTTATCCAGTACTGGATGTTGAAAGTTTCAATTGTTTTTAAATTTCTACCAGTGAGCGATACGGGCTGAATATTAAGTAGACCGTTGTTTTCAGTTTCAACAACAAGGATGGAATCGTAGTAGTTGTTACCTAACCCTGTTGTCAGGAAAGTGATATTATGATCAGCCAATTTCTTATAAAAGGGTGAAAGATTTCCACCCTGAAAAGCACCAACGTCACCTGCATAGACATAAATCGGAATGGTCTTGCTAATGGGAATCAGTTCAGTTTCGAGAAATGCTAAGAAACCGGGAGATTTTCCATCACCTTCATTGGGTTTCAATAATTGATTGTCGAATATTTCTCCTTCATCGAGGAAGAGGACGTGGTGCATAAATAGATGAATAGTTTCCAGGCCGCGGGATTGTTCCTTGATCGTGTTTGAAATAAACAAGTACTGATCGGAGGTTAGATCATAATACTTCAGGGTTGTATCAAGAATAAAAAATAATTGGTCTTTGTACCTGAATGAATACACGGTATTCCCATACCTGCTTTGGTACAAATCCCGATTGGTGACGTCGTGATTCCCAACGGCATTAAAAACCGGAACCCCGAATTGATCTAAGACGAATAAATCAAGGTCATTAAAATTCTCCTCAGAGGGATTCCAGACTGTATCACCAAGGAAAATTATAAAATCAGGTGCGGTTTCTTTTATGAGAGTGATATTGCTCAGTAAGTTGGTTGCAGGGTGGGATTCTCCGTCTCCTGGCTTACCGTAAATATGGCCGGCTACTATAAATTTCAGAGGGTTTTGATTGTCCAAAAGGGAAAGCGAATTCATAGAAACCGAATGAGGGTCGTTCAAAAACTCAAAAGCAAAGTCAGGTAGAATTTCAGGGATGGATTCTGTAGGTTGTGGAGCTTGGATAATGAGTTTTTTTAAATTTGATAACAATGTAGTTCGATACGAGAATACTCCAACAAGGAAAGCAAGCAGCAAGGCTGCAATGGATGCAGTGATAATTAAAACTAGTCTGTTTTTTTTACTCATCGTAGTTCACCTGCTTGGTTAAAGAGGGAGAATTTCTGTACCGTGGATGTATTTGGAGTAGGCAGTGCAGTACTGAGGGAATTCTTTCAAAACAGATGCGATTTCTAGATGATAAGCTGCATCGGCCTTAATTTCAACGACGCACACATTGTGCATAGGCGTTGGTTTAGTCAGATTGGGTCGAGGGCCAAATGTTTGGCATAGAGATCTTAAATCTGTATCCAAAGTGATCCGAATTGATCGATCTGCACTTTTAAAGTACTCTCTCTGATAGCTATTGATAAGAACAGGATGTGTGTTTCCAAATATTTGATGGTGGTTCTGAGGAAATGAATTTTGATTAATTTGCATTAGCTGTTTCCAGGAGATTGTGGATAAATCTGCATCGGTTGAGATCGGATATATTGCTTTAGTACCTAAATTGCCTGATTTTGCTTTAATTTCAATTTGACTATCAGACAAACTCCAAGTAGCGTGGTACCAGCGCTGGCGAAGTTTAATCCGCTGATGGGTACCTTGAATATGAGCTTGTTGTAATTGATAATCCTCGGTGTCAAAATATATGTTATTGACTTGCCGGGGAGGGAAGGCTTTGACAAAAAGGTGGGAATGGCCAAGGATTAAACTACGGACAAAACCTGCTTGAAGTCCACTAAATACCATTTTGATTTCATACCGGAGATGACCAGTTTGAATATTAATTTCCGAGGATACCTTGGTCATATAAAGACTCCACGTCTATATCTTCGCAATGGACCATGTTTCCAGAAAGGATGATTGTACTGCCAGTTTGACACAAAACAGATTGTTCTGTATTAATAAAATTTACCTGGTCAGCGTTAATATAGGCTGGTCCAAATTGGGGCTTTTTAACATAAGCTGCAAGGCCAGCAACTTGGGAATTCTTGATAGTCAAGTTATAAACGGTAACTTCTGATAAATCTTTGCTGGCAATCCCAATATTGGTATTTTCTATCATGATATCGCTAATTGTTATGATGCTATTTTCTCCAGCAGAGATTGCTTTATCACCAATATTTAAAAACCTCGAATCTTTTATTGATACAATTGAACCACTAAAATCAAGGCCATCTCCTGTGATATCTACAAGGTTGCAATCTGTGATTGTTCCCTTGGTAAAGTCTCCGTCAAAAGCATCTGATGCTGTATTGTAAAATTCAACTCCCTCTAATGTAAAATTAGCTCGGATAATATTCAGAGCATCTTCTGAAATGTTATTGCCTATACTGACTTGATGGAGATATGGATTGTTTTCGTAAAAAGTAATTCCTCCGGTCAGTACCCAACCGTCCCTGGTAATACCTGCTGTGTCTTTAATATCAGCATGGGTCCAGTTGGACTCTTTGGAACCATCGCCCAGAACAAGAATTCCTCCCCAGGTGGAATCCTTGGCGGCAAGCAGTATGGGGTTATCGGCCTGTCCTTCCATATTAAGAGCGCCATCTACAATCAGGACTGCCCCTGTTTCAAAGAATAGTGATGTGCCTCCTGAAATAGTTAAATCAACTTCATCTGGAAGGATCAGGTCGCCAGTGACTTGCCAGGAGCCTGGCAGTACAGCTAATTTGCCGGGACCGATCTGTTCTATAAATGAGTGGTTTTCTAGAACATAATCAAGATCTACCCGTGGCCGGATTCCAGAAAAGACTCCCTCGGGAATGTAATTTGTGGAAAGGGGGTTTTTGGTTAATGTTGTACCTCCCCAAAGGACTGCGTTCAGGTGTATCGCCGGATCTGCTGCCATGTCAAATCTTAACGCTGTCATAGGTATGAATAAAGCGATGCTCGATGACTTAGCGATAACAAATGATGATTCATCTCCAATAGTGTTTATCTGGCAGGTTTCCTGATCACACCAGTTTTGATCTATAGGAAAATTAGATTCCCCAATTACTAATTCCTTGATTTCAACAGGAAGAATCATCAGATTAGTTAAATCCAATTTGAGATGGTCAACGCCATTTAATTGAATGAGTT
Source organism: uncultured Nitrosomonadaceae bacterium (assembly GCA_964195965.1). GTDB lineage: Bacteria > Chloroflexota > Anaerolineae > Anaerolineales > UBA11858 > B10-G9. The sequence continues at coordinate 37,363 of CAXMRF010000009.1, read as the reverse complement.
TATAACTCCCTTGGATAGGTTGGGGAGATTTTAGGTTTTTAGATAATATCACTGCCCTCTGCCTGAGATCATTCCAGGGGAGGGGTGGGATATCACCAAATATTCCCTGTTCCAAAAATCCGGATAAAACCTGGTGGAAACGGGCTAATTCTTCTCCAAAACTGGTTTCAAGTGTATCGAGATAAGAGGTTTTAGTCACTCGTTCTAAATGGGCAACATAAGATTTTTGAATACCAGGTATTCTAAAGATCTTATGAATAAAACCCTCTTCGGCGAAGGGAAATGCAAGGCGATCTCTAACCGCACTGGGCTCAAATGGAAGAGCATCAAAGACAACCGGTTCCAGCAGACCAGTGACAGGATTGAAGTAAAAACGAAGATTATGCCAGCCCGTTGAATGTCCAGCGCCCCAAAGATCTGTCAATGCAAAGAATTTCCCCCATAATTCCTGATCAAATACATCTTCTCCTGGCAGGAGCCCCGTATTGAAGGAATAAAGGAGTTCAATAGCAGCGAATAATTCCCCGGATAATAATTCATCACTTGAGAGGCGTCCTTGGCGAAAGGCGGTTATTTCGCTATTGCGAGCATCTGTTAACCAAAATTCACCGATACTCTGAATAACTTTATTTATTTCAGAATCTTCTCTGCCCAGGTTTTCCCAATTCTTCCAAAGAAGGTCTTCATTGAAACGGATTATTGGCCCTTCTCTTCGAGACTGTGATTCCAATAAATCTTCAGTAAAACTTTCCTCCAGGGCGTAAATTCCATTAAACTTACCATTCTGGACTACATTCACAAAATAATATCGGGGAGATAATATTCCTTCCTGAATTAGGTTTTGGTGATAAATCCATTCCTTTTCATAATTTCTGGTTTCTGGAGCTTGAATTGAAAAGCGGCTCATGCCGAGTATCGCCTGTTGAGAATCTTCGATATGAATGCGGAAAGACCACTTATCTCCTACCAAATGATCAGTCCAATCTCCCTTGAGCCTGATTTTGACGGGAAATGATAGACCCTTATTAAGGTGCATACTGGCAGGAACAAAATCCTCATCAGATGTTAATAATATGCCTGCTATGAGGGCCTCGGTGCGTTTTTCTTCGATGGATAAAAGGGAATTAAAAGGTATATCAAGGAAGATAGTTTCCAGTCCGTTTGCCGTATATAATCCCATCTCTTGACGAAAATCCTCAATGAGAGCCTGATCGGTTTTGATGAGTGTTTTTTTGATAGACTGGATAGTTGAGTTAAAGTTCCAGGAAGGATTACTGACATATCCAAGCAAAAATCCGGCCAACAGGAGCCCCAGTATTGCGGGTATTCGCCAGGCTTTCGCTATTTTTAAGGAGGCTGTTTTTGGGGTTGTATTCTTTATCCGCATAAATCAATAATTTATTAACCCCCAAGAAGGTTGTTTTGTTCTACCATGCTGATGGTTGTGCCTGGATAATTTTCTCTGATTTCTTTCACTAAGGAACCCACCATATCTGGATCATCAGTAGTTACATAATAGACCAAATTTACTTCCTGGTCTGAGATATCAAAACGCCGAAGATCAATTTCATTAACGGCATTTTTTAGGATCTTATTAACTGCCTTAAGGAAAAGATCTGGAGAATCTTTAGGCGGAGAGCTGATGTTCAAGAAGAGACTCTTATCCAGATTGCTAAACAATTTTCCTTGAAGAAATTTTCTAATTAATAGATAACCCATGATAATGACGAAGGCAACTATTGTAGGAATTCTCTGATCTGCACCCATACCGAGTCCAATAGCTATCGCAAAAAATAAAAATATCAATTCTTCCGGATCTTTGATAGCTGTTCTAAAGCGAACAATTGATAATGCGCCTACCAGACCTAAAGACAACGCCAGGGATGATTTGACAATTGAAATCACCACCAAAGTGATTAAGGAAAGGACAGGCAGTATGGGAGCGAATTTAGAACGATTGGAGAGTGATTCGCCAAGGTTTTTGTAATACCAGGACAGGAGAATGGATAGAAACAGACCTAATAACAAATTTATTGTAAATGATAAAAGGGAAAGTGGTGCTGGATTTGTAAAATCCATAATAAAACCTCCAAATAGGTTTATTATTTTATCATACCATTTTATAGAAATTAGCTTCGACGCACAGAGGGTTCACCCGTATTAACAAATTCTGGGAAGTAATTCTCCTGCCAGGACATCAACAATCCTGGTTGATCCCAGGCCTGTTGTAAGCAGCAATCTTCCAGCGGGTTTTTCTTCTACTTGTCCAATGACAACGGCGTCTTTGCCGTACTTGGTTTGCCGCATTGCTTCCAAAACTCTGGCGGTATCTTCTGGGCTGACAATTGCTATCACTTTGCCTTCATTGGCGATATAGAGGGGATCAAACCCTAATATTTCGCAAGCGGCAGCAACTTCGGCTTTCACAGGAATACTTTCTTCTTTGAGGATGATGCCAACCCTGGATTGTTTGGCTATTTCATTTAAAGCAGTTGCAACACCACCCCGGGTAGGGTCCCGGAGCACATGGATATTCTTGCTGGCATCCATCATGGCTGCAATCAGGTGATTAAGAGGGGCAATATCACTTTCCAGGTGGGTTTCAAATCCTAAATCTCCTCTGGCTTCCAAAACAGCAATTCCATGATCTCCGATGGTGCCCGAGACGATAACCTGGTCACCTGGCTGGGCTTCACTCCCGCCAATTGTTGTTTCTGCCTCCAGCAAACCAACCCCGGTTGTTGAGATGTATAAACCATCTGCTTCCCCATGAGCAACTACTTTGGTATCGCCGCTAATAATCTGAACCCCTGCTTCTTCCGCTGCGGCTTTCATAGAATGAACAACTCGTTCCAAGGTAGTGATATCCAATCCTTCTTCAAGGATAAAACTTGCAGATAGGTAGAGAGGTTTTGCGCCTACCATGGCAACGTCATTGACAGTGCCGCAGATGGCAAGTTTTCCAATATCTCCTCCAGGAAAGAACAACGGGGACACAACATGAGCATCCGTGCTAACGGCCAGACGAACACCGCCTGGAAGCATGACAACACCAGCGTCATTCCCGGCAAGAAGAGCTTCATTTGCCAGGGAGGGATAAAATACATCTTTGATTAAATCAGCCATCATTTTGCCGCCACTGCCATGTCCCTGGACGATTTTATCCTGATGTCTTTTTGGCACCGGGCAAATCGCTCCCTGCAGGGAGGTTGTTGTTTCTGTCATATTTATTTTTCCCCGTCTAGAGGGTGGTGAGTTCGATATCGATAATAAGCTGCACAAGCGCCTTCGTCGGAGACCATGGTTGCTCCCAACGGATTTTCTGGAGAGCACAGGGTTCCAAATGCTTCACACTGATTGGGTTTCTTAATGCCTTGCAAAACCAATCCGGAAATACATAATGGGGATTCATCAGCTTGAATAGTCTGGACCTGGAATCGTGTTTCAGCGTCAAACTCACTATAAGCAGGCTTGAGGCGCCAACCGCTTTCCGGGATTACACCAATTCCGCGCCATTTCCTGTCACAAATTTCAAAAACCTGATTTATCACCGCTTGTGCGCTTTGATTGCCGCTTTCCGATACTGCCCGGATGTAGGCGTTTTTTACTTCAATGGAACCTGCCTCAAGAGACTCGATGGTAGCTAAGATACCTTGTACAATGTCGAGGGGTTCAAATCCGGTAATTGTAATAGGAATTTGATATTTTTCAGCCAACGGGAGATATTCCCAGTATCCCATGACTGCGCTGACATGGCCGGCTGCAAGGAATCCCTGCACCCGGTTGTTTGGTGAGCTGAGAATGGCTTCAATGGCCGGCGGCACCCGAACATGAGAAACAAGTATGCTGTAATTATTTATCTTTTGTTGTTTTGCATGCAGAACACTCATAACATTTGCTGGAGCAGTTGTTTCAAAACCAATCGCAAAGAAAACCACTTCTTTGTCCGGATTATTTTGGGCAATTTGGACAGCATCAAGGGGAGAGTAAACAACCCGGACATCACCGCCCTGAGCCCGCACAGAAAAAAGATCACCCTGGGAACCTGGAACTCGCAGCATATCTCCATAACTGGTGAAAATGACATCCGGTTTAGATGCAATCGCTAAAGCTTTGTCAATTAATTCCAGAGGAGTGACGCAGACCGGGCAACCAGGACCGTGAACTAGTTCGATTTCTTCGGGGAGCAGTTGGTCAAGCCCATTTTTAATAATTGAATGGGTTTGACCTCCACAAATTTCCATAAGAGTCCAGGATTGAGTTGTAGTGGCCGCTATTTTTTTAATTGCTGCATGCACTAATTCGGCATCCCGGTATTCTGAAAGATATTTCATGGACGATCTTCACCTTCTAGTTCCCCGGCTTCAACAATTTCCCTTAGCAAGTCGATTGATTGCTGGGCTTCTTCCTCGCTTAACATGCTGATCGCAAATCCAACATGAATAATAACGTAATTGCCAATTTCTGCTTCCGGAACATATTCTATACAGGCTTCACGAGTCACACCACTGAAATCAACCTTGGCCATTCGTAAATTTTGTTTTTCATAGATTTCTATAATTTTTCCAGGTACAGCAAGACACATATTAATTAACTCCTTATGCGGTTAAATACTTTTGGCCAATGACAGCCTGTCCAAGTGAGATTCCTCCATCATTAGCAGGAATATGTTGATGAATGAGCACCTGGAATCCAGCATTTTTTAATTTGCTGTCTGATTTTTGTAGGAGGCTCATATTTTGCCATACCCCGCCGCTCAATGCAACCCTATCAAGCTGGTGTTTATCCTTTAGTCGGATAGCCATTTGTAAAACCAGTTCAGCCAATGTATTATGAAACCGGGCTGAAATAACTGAGGTTTGAAGACCATTTTGGCAATCCGCCAGGATTTCTTTAATCATAACCCCGGGAGAAAAAATATTTTCCTGAGATATATCCAGGGTATAGGTACCTGATTCTGCCGGATCAATTATGGCTTCCAGTTCAATGGCAGCCTGGCCTTCGTAGCTGATTGAATGGCAAACACCTATCAAAGAAGCTACGGCGTCAAACAGTCTGCCCATGGATGATGTCAGCGGGGTATTTGTTCCGGAATCAAGCTGCTTTTCTACAACTTCAATAGGTTTGAGGCCCGGTAAACTTCCAGTTAGAGATTGTGCATAGTTGACCACGACCAAATTTGATTCCCAGGGAATCCCGGAGTATTTCAGAAGGGAGAGAGCAATTCTCCAGGGCTCCCTGACCGCAAGATCACCTCCAGGGAGCGGAAAATTATCAAGATAACCAACCCTTGAATAAGCTTGATAATCAGCAATTAAAAATTCTCCCCCCCAGATATTCCCATCCTCACCATAACCGGTTCCATCAAATGCCATCCCGATCACGGGTTCTTCTCCAAGATAGTTATTGTCTGCCAGGCATGAGGCGATATGGGCATGATGGTGCTGGGCGGCAAGCAATGGAAGTTCTTCTTTTTCACTCCTATCAAGAGCATATCGGGTGGACAAATAATCTGGATGCAAATCATGCACAAGCAGAGCAGGTTGGACCCGGAATAAAGTTTCAAAATGAGTGATACTTTCCTGATAGCTGGTTAGTGTTTCAAAGTTTTTTAAATCTCCGATGTGCTGGCTGAGGAAAGAATATTTTTCCTTGGTGAGGCAAAAGGTGTTTTTAAGTTCAGCGCCAACCCCTAGAACCGATTCACCGCCAAAGGGAGATGAAATGGGCTGGGGTGCGTAACCCCTGGACCGTCGGATAGGATATTGAGCGGACGTTTCCAGATCTGATCCGGCTGGCAGCCTGATTACTGTGTCGTCGCAGTGAATATGAATATCACGGTTGTGGAAGAGGTAAAAATCAGCGATTGTGGAGAGCTGATTACGGACCTGTTTATTTTGAGTGAGGATTGGATTGCCGCTGAAATTCGCGCTGGTCATGACCAGGACATCATAAAAAGAATTGGGGTAAGAATTGTTTTTTGAGAATAATAAATAATGCAAAGGTGTATAGGGAAGCATTACTCCAATTGTGGATTGACCAGGGGCAATTGAATAAGGGAGTGTCGATCCGGGTTTTCTCTCTAACAGAAGAATTGGCCGCCGTGGTGATGATAATAGATTTGCTTCCTCAGTTGAAAGCTGGCAGTATTTTCTTACAGTATCCAGATCGGGCACCATAACAGCAAGAGGTTTGTCCGGGCGGTTTTTTCTTGCTCGCAAATCAGCGATTGCTTCGGGATTATTTCCGTCACAAGCCAGATGAAACCCACCCAAACCTTTAATTGCGCCAATGCTGCCCTCTGCGAGCAATTTTTGGGAGTGGACCAAAGCTTCATCTCTGGAGTCAATTGATTGAGGGTTACCTTGGGAGGCATATTCCAGCCAAATTTGAGGTCCGCACTCCGGACAGGCTACTGGCTGCGCATGAAATCTACGATTTAACGGATCAGAGTATTCTTCCTTGCAGGTTGGACAGAGATCAAATCCTGCCATGGTAGTTTTGGGACGATCATAAGGAACATCCTCAATGATCGTAAATCGTGGACCACAATTTGTGCAATTAATAAAAGGATACCGGAAGCGAAGATCACCAGGAGTGAATAATTCCCTCAGACAATCTTCACAGACGTTAACATCTGGAGAAATGGGTTGAAAACCGCCTTTAACGACTGCCGATTGGTGGATTTGAAATGAATCAAAACTATCTGCAACGATGGATTTATATTGAAAATTATCGATCTGGGAAAGGGGAGGGGCTTCTGCTTGTATGCTGGTAATAAATGATTGCAGTTGAGCTTCTAAACCACTGACTTCTATTTCAACTCCGCCAGTCGTATTCCTCACCCAGCCTTTCAGGTCATACTGGATAGCAAGATTGTAAATAAAGGGACGAAAACCGACCCCCTGGACAATCCCGTTTACGAGAATCCGGTAGGCTGCTGGCTGGGTCATATCAAGAAGATTTGGTCGCTTTGATTTGGCCAATTACCCAATTGGTCCAGGATTGAATCCCTTCCCCGGTTTTACAGGAGATAGGGAAGGTGAGCAGATCAGGGTTTAACATTTGAACGCCCTGCTTAAAATAATCCATATCAAAATCGACATAAGGCAGAAGGTCAGTTTTATTGATAATTAAAGCGTCTACGTCTTGATACATCCCCGGGTATTTATAAGGTTTGTCATCTCCTTCAGGGATTGAGGCAATTAAAACGTTTTTATCAGTGCCCAATTTAAATGAAGCTGGACAGATAAGATTTCCAACATTTTCCACCAGGAGTAGGTCGAAATTATCCAGCTCAAACTCGCCCAGGGCTATTTTGAGCATATTGGCATCGATATGACATTGTCCCCCTGTATTGATCTGAACTGCGGTCGCGCCGGCATTTGAGGCCCGATCGGCATCAATACTGGTGGCGATATCACCATCAATGGCGGCGATATTATAAAGAGGAATTAATTCAGCCAGGGTTTTTTCTATGACTGAAGTTTTACCAGCGCCTGGCGAGGCCATCAAATTTAAACTGAACAACCCTGCTTGCTGAAGTTGTGCTTGGATTTCCGCTGCTAGCAGGTCATTGGCATTTTGTACTTTTTCGATAATCGAGATTTTTTTGGTCATCGTATTCTCATCAGACTATATTAATGCTGTCCAGGTGAAATTCCTTGCCCTCTAGAATTTCCATCCGGTTGCTTTGACAGTGCGGGCAGGGCGTGAGCTCGCCATCTACCAATCGAAATTCATGATCGCATTCCAGGCACAGGAATTTGGCAGGAATCCTCTTAAAATGCAGATTTGCCCCTTCACAGATCGTATTTTCTGCAATTAAATCCCAATAAAATTGGACGGAGTCATCAATTACGGTAGATAACTCACCTATTACGAGGTAAAGATCAGTAATTTTTTCTGCCTCGTTTTTCTCTCCATGCCTGGTGGCGATTTCAACTATTTGTTCAGTAATCGTTAACTCATGCATAGGAATTAATTTCTACGTTTCCAGATCTTCGATAGGGTCGTGCAGCATTCCAGTTGCCAATAGGAAAAGTATTGTCATAATTACTGCAGAGGATATACACCAAATACAGGTTGCACCAATCACAAAAGGTTCCAGGAAAGTAAGATAAATGGAGAATAAAGTCCCAAAGAGAGTCACTACCCAGAAAATGAGATTCAAATTTCTTTTCATATTTGGCAGGTCTAGAAGACTGGCCAACCAGAGTATGATAATCACCAGGTAGCCCATAATGCCAAGTACACCAATGGGAAGAATGCCAAATAGGATGGCATATTCACTTTCTTGAACTGCATTGCAATTTCCCACTGGTCCACAAACAGCCTCGACCTGGTTAATTTCTACAAAACCAAGATAACCAGCCACACTAATACCGATGACAGCCAAAAATGGAATCAGCCAGACAGGAGGGGTTTTTTTGGTAAGAGTTGTTCCTTTGGACAGGTTTAGCCCTGCGACAACCAGGGCTGCGAGCATACCTGCAAGAACAATGACCGCAAGAATATTTCCTTCCAAATCGGAGTTAAATTTTTCCCATAAGGTAACTTCATGACTGAATGGAGCAGTTTCCTCTGCCTCAGCGCTGGCGGGAGCCCCGATAACATCCTGGAGGCCAATGATATCCGGCCAATCAATGCCGCCATTTATTAATCCTTCTTCAATAATTCCTGGAAAAAGTTCTGGAATATCTTTTGAACCAACCAGGTATTGATCACCTACAACGAGAGCAGGAACACCTTGGCCCTCTGCCGGAATATTAAACATTTCTACGAAATTGCTATAGATAATATTGCCCTCTTCTGAATAAGTATTGATACCAAGGATTACCAGTTGAGAACCAAATTTCTGGTCCAGTTCAGGCAGGACAGTCTCAATAATTATTTGACAATGGCCACAAGAAGGGGAATAAAACAACACGGCATGCACGACTGGTGTTTGAGCATTTACGGTGTTTACCAGCGGAAAGACACTTAATAAAAGTAGGCAAATTGTGAGGATTGATGTTCGAATACGGATCATTCTTTCTCCAAGCTAGATATGGGTTTTTGCATTGAGAGATTATAGCCCAATTTATCCAATTGTACACATGGCAGAATACAGTGATTCGTCATCCAGAATGATGAATCAAAGAGTGTATTTGAAAAAAATAATAGTTTGATCAAAGTTTTGTGGACATTCCCTATTGAACCAATCTAATTATAAAATCATAAGATCTGCTCTTTCAATCCACCTAAACAAGAATGATAAGGCGCTTTTAGAAAAGTAGTATATAGTTAAACTTAACTCCCTTTTGACTGACTCCCCGGAGGGGCTGATGGAATCCCTTGCATTGTATTACCCAGTTGATCATCAAAAACATTATTTGTATGGCCATCCTGAAAGACCGGAAAGGGTTGAGGTTGTTAAAGAAGGGCTGGAAGAGATCGGGCTTTGGGAAAAAGCCTTTCAGCTGGATCCCATTGATTTGGATCATACATTCCTCAAATCAGTTCATGATGAGGAGTATTTACAAATATTGGAACGGGCTAGTAAAAAAGAACAAATGCTTGATCAGGATACTTATACGACTCAGGCATCTTGGTCTTTGGCTTTAAATGCTGCCGGGGGTGGCGCAGCAATTGCCAGTGCTGTTTGGGACAGGAAAGCTCAGACAGGTTTTTCTCTCACCAGGCCCCCGGGACATCATGCCACAATGAACAGGGGAATGGGATTTTGTTTGATTAATAATATAGCTGTTGCAGCAGAATATTTGGTGCAATACAAAAAGGCATCCAAGATTGCCATTATTGATTTGGATTTGCACCACGGTAATGGAACTCAGGATATATTTTGGAATCGATCCGATATTTGTTATATTTCAATTCACCAGGCTCCATTTTACCCAGGCACAGGCGCTCTCCTTGATGTTGGTGGTAAAAGAGGTGCAGGAGCTACCATGAATTTGCCTATACCCGGCTTTTCGGGAGATTTGGCGTATCTGACTCTAGTTAATGAAATTGTGATTCCTTATCTGGACCAGCAAAAACCAGAAATTATCCTGATCAGCTTTGGTTTTGATACCCATTGGCGGGATCCTTTGGGCAATATGCAGGTATCAGGAAATGGCATTTTTCAGATTATGAATGAGATCCGCAGCTGGACTGATATGAATTGTTCAGGGAAGCTAGCTGTGCTCCTCGAGGGAGGATATGACCTTGAGGCAGGGAGAAATTGCGGCCAGGCAGTTGGTGCTGCATTGGTAAATCAACCCTGGAGTGATTCGTTGGGTCCAGCTCTTGAAGAGGAAGGAGCTGGTTGGCGAGACACACTTTCCAGAGCGAGAGAAATTTGGGATTTCTAAGGAAAGAATTTATTTGAAGGTGTTTTGAAAATTTAAACCTGAATGCTGGCAAGTGTTATGTATAATGGGATCAGGATCATATCAAAGGGAATGGATTATGTTAAATCATTATGTTGAGTCTGAAGGCAGAATCTCGGATACAGCTAAGAACCAGTTAAAACTAGCACTGATAGAGGTTGTCCGGATGGAACTTGAAGAATCGCCTCCAAAATCTCCGGGGGAATATCAGGCTGCAGTGAGTAAGCTGATTTTGACATCCTATGGAAAAATTGCAGATGAATATCCCCTGACAAAATTTGAACAAACCCAGATATTCAGTGAAATTGAAGATGAAATTTCCGGATTTGGACCTATCCAACCCCTTCTGGCTGAATCAGACATCAGCGAAATTATGGTCTATGGACCTGAACAAGTTTATGTGGAGAGGAATGGAAAATTAGAAGACACGGACATCAAATTTATGGATGAAGAGCACATTATGCGCATTATCACCCGCATTTTGGCTCCACTTAGCCGCCGGGTGGATGAGGATAATCTGATGGTAGATGCACGACTGCCTGATGGGTCCCGGGTAAATATAGCCATTCCTCCTGTTTCTGTTGATGGTCCTTCGATAACGATCCGGAAATTTCTTGAAAGCAAATTAACCATTCCGCAGAGTGTTAAATTAGGAACATTAACACAGCATATGGCTGAGTTCCTCCAGGCTTGTGTAGCAGCTCGTTTGAATATTCTAATCACTGGCAATACAAGTTCAGGAAAAACAACATTGTTAAATATATTGGCTGGATCCATTCCAGATGAAGAAAGAATTATCACCATAGAAGATGCGGCTGAGTTAAATCTAAATCAAAAATATGTGGTGAGGATGGAAACTCGTATGGCAAACGTGGATGGGAATGGTGGAGTTTCCACACGGGATTTGGTTAGAAACTCGTTACGCATGCGCCCTGATCGCATTATCATCGGCGAGGTTCGCAGCGGGGAAGCGCTGGATATGCTTCAGGCAATGAATACCGGGCATGATGGGTCCATGACCACACTGCATGCCAACACTCCCCGTGATGCTATTTCCCGACTGGAAACCATGTGTATGATGGCTGGATTGGACATGCCATTAATGGCGTTGCGCACTCAAATTGCTGCTGCAATTGACCTGGTTGTCCATATGGAGAGATTGTCAGATGGTACGCGGAAAGTTACCCGGGTAACCGAAGTGCCCCGGATGGAAGGGGATATTGTAACCCTGTCAGATCTCTTCAAATTTGATCAAACCGGTGTGGCGTCCAATGGTAAAGTATTGGGCGAAATGGAAGCGACTGGATTGCGCCCGCTATTTACTCCACGCTTGGAGGCTACCGGGCATAAGCTGCGCAGTGAAATTTTTGGCGCATAATTTGTCCAGTCTCCCCATGTTTGTACAACTTCTTTGAAAATATTCCGTATATAAAGGTAGTCGGAAAATATAAATCCTGGAATAACAGGATTGTCCTTGCGCGTTTAAAGAAAAATTATATAAGAGGAAGGCTTGGAATGAAAAAAGATAATAGCAAATTAATTTTAGGAGCAATATTAATCCTGGCAGGAATAATGTTTTTACTGCAAGAATTCCAGATCCTTGGCAGTGCCATTGAGTTATTCTGGGTGATTTTAATGGCTGCTGGATCAGGGGTTTTTCTTTGGATTTTCTTTACCAAGAAAGAACAATGGTGGGCAGTTATACCCGGATTGACCCTTTTAGGATTAACTCTCGCTGGCTTGGATGCCATTCTTGATGTATTCCCGGATTCTAATTGGGGAGGAGGTCTGTTCCTTGGTTGTATTGGTTTGGCATTCTGGTTGGTCTATATTCGAAAACAGGAACATTGGTGGGCGATTATTCCAGGTGGTGTAATGATAACTCTTGGTTTTGTTGCAGGATTTGCTTCCCGGTCTGAATGGAATGATGTTTTGTTTTTTTTGGGATTAGGTGCTACGTTTGCCCTGGTGGCTGTATTGCCAGATAAGATTCATAATACCAAATGGGCTTATATTCCCGCCGGTATTCTCGCTGTCCTGGGTCTCGCTCTCCTTGCTCCAGTGTTGTCTGTTCTAAATATTGTCTGGCCGATAATCATAATAGGATTGGGCGTTTATTTGCTGATACGGGGCCGAAAATAGTTTTCTTTTTAGGAGTATTGATATGGAAATTTTAAAGTTATATCGCAGTAGTTCAAATCGGATGATCGGCGGTGTTTGCGGCGGTCTGGGCGTCTACTTGAATATTGACCCAATTTTTATCCGTTTGTTATTTATCCTTTTACTTTTTGGAAGCAATTTTGGTTTTATCCTTTATATGCTGCTTTGGATATTAATTCCAGAAGAGGGTAAAGAATTCGGTTTCAAAGACGATTCGGTTGGAGAAAAAGCTAAATCGATGGGGAACGATATCCAGCAAGCCTTCTCCCAACCTCACCCCCAGGCAGCCTTGATTATGGGGATCGGCTTGATTGCTGTTGGTGGATTTTTAATCCTCGATCGATTAAATTTAAGTTGGATGCAATGGATTAACTTAGATCTTATCTGGCCGATTTTATTGATCGTTGGCGGTATTGTATTGTTGTTTCGCAAAAGCGGAGAATAATTGATGACTGTAGAGAATGTAACGAAACCTAAAAAGCCCAGAAGTTTTATGGGTCCAATATTAATGATAGCAATTGGATTGATTTTCTTGGGAAATAACCTGGGCTTCATTCCAGATGTAGGATGGGATACAATTTGGCGGTTTTGGCCTGTTTTGCTTATCCTGGCTGGATTGAATGACTTAATCAGGCGCGAAGGCATCGCATGGCCGATTCTGCTAATTGGAACTGGGATATTTTTCTTATTGAACAATTTTGGGCCCAGAGTTTGGATCAGTTGGACGCAAATTATTCAACTTTGGCCGATTCTTTTAATAGCTGCAGGTATAGACCTGGTATTTAAGGGCGAATCCGGTTGGTTTAATATTGTTGGGATATTCTTAACAATCGTCCTGATTGCTGGAGCTGTCTGGGTTGCCAGGAATGGTTCCCAGGTTGCCGCAGATTATTCAAGAATCACCCAAAACTACTCTGATGAGATTATTTCTGCGGAACTGGATATGGTTCTGTCTGTAGGTGAGATCATAGTAAACGCTGATTTAGATGAGGGGATACTACTAACTGGCAGCGTAACACCAGAAAGAATAGATGAGAAAATAAAAACAATGGGTAACCACCTTGTTTACCAGCTGGAAAATAACATCCTCGGATTTTACCCTCACACTGCCCGTTGGGAGTTGGATTTGACGGATCACCTGCCGGTTGACCTGCTGGTTGATAATGGCATTGGTGAAGTTTTTCTTGGATTGGAGAAAGTGGATTTAGCTTCACTTGATTTAAATCAGGGGGTTGGAAGGCTGGTCATCGAGATGCCGGAGGTCGATAGTGAGGAAATCCTGATTAAACAGGCTGTAGGTACTATCCTGGTGCAAATTCCTGACCATACCTGGGTAGCAGTTGATGCCCAGAATGGTTTATCCAAAGTTAGATTTCCAACCAATTTCGAACTGGAAGATGGCTACTACGTTTCACCTGGTGCAAACCGGAAAAATGCAGAATTATTTATAACTGTGGAGCAAGCGATCGGATTAGTGACATTCCAGTATGCCAAATAAATAGTAGAAGATTGTGAATTGTGAAAATAAAAACCGCAGCGTTAGCTGCGGTTTTTGTATTAGTTAATCAGTACGGTTTATGCTTTGGTCTTCGCTGAAACCTTCTGGATAACGTTTGATGAGTTTATCCACATTATGGTTGGCAATTTCTTCAAGGCTGAGTCCTACAGCGGTCGCGGCTTCTGCCAGATACCAGAGTACATCCCCCAGTTCGTCATTGAGGGAATCTGGATCAAATGGATGGCCATGCGCGGTCATTTTTTTTACTAAATTTGCAAATTCTCCCGCTTCCCCGGCCAGGCCGAGAGCCGAAACAATTAAACGTTGATTTCCTTCGCCGCCAGCTCCCGAAGAACGATTTGCCAGGGATTGATATTCTTGCAATGTTAATGATGCCTTTTTCATAAACCAGTCTCCATTAAGTTTGCTAGAATTATGATCTCTTCAATTAATTGACGCAGCTCTTTTTTGAGTGTTGGAAATGGCGCTGTGTCAAAGAAATTAGCCAGAGATTGGTAATACCAGAGTGTGCCTGATTTCCCACCGTTGAACTTATTCCAGACATTATCTCCTTCCAGGTGTAAATCCCGTAGGATGGTTCTGGCATTATGGACCTTGTCGGCGAGAGACACCAGCAGGATCGTATCGGGTTTGGATTTAAGTTTTTCCAGGTAGGCAATTTTTCTTTCCTTCCAGGGAGGTTTTGGATTCGTATAGGCATCAGTGCACCCATCAACGATATCCGCTACCTCGGCCCCAAATTTGTCCTTTATCTTTTCCAGTGTAGGTTTTCCTCCCTGATCTTCCACAGCATCATGAAGCAGTGCGGCTATGGCCTGGTTTTCAGATCCTCCATTTTCAAGAACCAATGCTGTCACAGACATCAAATGCGCAAAATAAGGGATTTGGGATTGTTTACGGGTTTGAGTGCGATGAAGTTGGAAAGCCATTTCCAGCGCGGATTGAAAGCGATCGGATAAAGGTTCTAACATGGTTGTTTCCTAAAAGACTTGGTAAATCTTCTTATATAGTTGATTAAATATTGGAGGTATTATACTCTTGAAAGCAGTTAGGTCATTAAAAGGAATAGTAAGTTTAGAATTTGATGAGATTCACTTTTTAACTTTCGCCCAGGCATAAAATGTAGGAACGTAAATTAATCTGGATCCCTTTTCCCAGGCAGCTAAATCATATTTTTTAAGAACCTGAAGCTCTGATTTAGATAAAATGCTTGATAAATCATCTTCAAGAACCCGCCATTCTGAATCAATTTCTTCCCGGGATAAATCTCTAGACCAGGTACCTTCATAAACGCCACAGACAGGATCTGAAAATTCATTCGGAGCAAATAAGGATTTAAGTTTTCTTCCCATCCGGGGATCTGCCCCGGCATTTAATAAACTGGTGATCTGGTATTCACGAATATTAATAAATTCAGGTGGATAATCTATTCGCCCACCGTAATCTGGCTCCGCAAAGGCAACCACGTATCCGTTATTTTTTGTGATTCGCCTCATTTCCTCAAGTGCTGATACAGGATGACCTGTCCACAGAAGGAAATAGTGACATAAAACCAGGTCAAAAGAATTATCTTCGAAGGGAAGCTGGTGAACGTCAGCGCCAGATAAATCATAATCTGGGCAGGCGTGTTTCGCCTGGAGAAGATTTTCCAGATTGATGTCTGCTCCAAAGATATTGGCAGCCGTGAGGGATTGTAAATCTGGTAATAAAGCGCCAGTCCCGCAGCCGATATCTAAAATGTTTTTTAACGGCACAGACTTCAGGAGATTGAAAAAATACAAGCGCAAGGCTCGGGTCCATTGCGCTTGTATCGTAAACCGGTTGTGCCAATCCAAAGTGGTGAGCGGCATCGACTTGATTAGGCCTCGACTTTTGGATGCCAGATACTTTCCCAATCATCTTTCAGCAAGTTACCCAGGACTTGATTGATTCCCTGACCGGGAAGTAAATCTCCATCTGGTTCAACGTAAAACCAGGCTTTACCAGTGCCATAAATGGATTCCTGACCGCTTTTAAGTTCAATGGAGATTGGATTGTGTTCGGAGTAGGGAACAGGCAGGTCCCATTTTAGTGGCAAATCTGCTTCGGCCACCAGGGATTGGGCGGAGAGTAGAGCCTGGGAGAGCTGACGATTATCTGGAGAACCACTGGAAAGCGAAATGGCATTGGCTCCAAGAGATTTGCATTTTTCCAGGATTTGAGCCAATTCGGGAATGATTTCTGTTGTAATGGTAATGTGAACCGTTGTGAAGATATCCTCGTCGAGGATTGATTTTAATGCAGACCAGGATATTTTGTCTGTTGGTGAAAGAACAAAAAGTATATGGTCTAAACCGCTTTGAAGAACCTCGTTCCGGAATGAATCATCACTAAATTTATAACCATCCGTTAATAAACCAGTTACCTGGCCATTTGACTCAGCGTGGGCAATTAAATCAATCAAGTCTTCTCTCAGTGTGGGCTCTCCTCCTGTAAAAATTAAATGAGGGATGCCAGCCTGCCAGGATCGGTTAATTATTGTGAGCCATTCTCCAGTGGAAAGTTCTCTGTCCACACGCTTGACCGGTGCTAAGCCTGGCTGACTATTAACAGGAAGCCGGTAAGTGAGCGCACAGTCCAGCCGGTAAGGAATGTTTGCTGCCCCGCTGTAAGGATCCTCACGGGAAATTTCAAGGAAACTTACCGGATCGAGGTCAGGTGTTTCTATTAATGCCTGGATCTTGTTATAAAAATCCAAAAAGTCCTGTCTGGCTTCATTACTATTGATGTGATAACGCTTGGCTATAATTTGGGCAACCTTTTCAAGGGACGTTTCTCTGACAAGGTGATAGGCATATTCAGTTGCTGTTTGATTCAAGTGGAGAATTGTGGAGGCGTTAATTATTAACAGTCCCTCTCCATTATTTTCAACACGCAAGTGAAGGCGATATTGCAAATCAGCATCGCCTGGTGTTTGATAATGGTAAACCCCGGCGGGTAATAATGCAGCTGGTTTAAATAGATTGGTAATGATTTGGAGGAATTTGTTCATGTCTTGCTCCGATCAGGGATTCATCCCCGTATTTTCCTGTACCTAAAGATTTATATCACCAAGTATCATATCGGATGAGATCTTCAATTGGTTTTCTTTTTTTATCTCCTGGTTTATCCAACGGGTATCCAAGTGGTGTAAATGCAATTGGCTCAACTTCGTCCGGGAGGTGGAGGAATTCCCGGGCAGTTTGGGGGTTAAAATCACCAATCCAGCAGGTTCCCACGCCCAGGTCGGCAGCCTGAAGGGTGATATGGTCAACTACGATGGATGCATCTACCACCGCATAGCTTTGTTGATCGTATTTTTTTCGGAACCAGCCTTCCTCTGCTAGGCTACATACGCATAAGACAAGTGGGGGTTGAACAAACCAGTCCCTGGGGTAAATCTTTAAGAGATCTTCTTTCTGATTTTCAGTTTTGATGATTATGATTTGAAAGGGTTGGCGGTTGGAGGCTGTTGGAGCCAGGCGAGCGGCTTCAAGTATTTTGTTAAGTGTGCCTTCTTCAATGGGATCGGAAGAATAATGTCTACAGCTGTATCGTGCAAGAATTAATTGGTCAAAATTCATTTTAAACTCCTTAACCGCTTACAAAATTTCATAATAAACTAAAGAACTGCCAGATCCAGATAGTTGTGCCGGCGCCAAGCAAGCCCAAACCTGCGCCTGCCAGAACATCAGTGAGATAGTGCACACCCAAAACCAATCTGCCTAAAGATACTAAAATAGCCAGAAGGATTGCTGCTAGTAAAAAAGGAACGCTATAACCAAATGCGACAGGAAAAATTAAAGCAAGATACCAAATTCTTAAGGCATCTCCACTGGGGAAAGAAGGGTCTTGAGGTTCAAATGGTTGAAGCATAGCCACAGTTGAGAGGACTGAAAATGGCCTTTTACGATTAAATTTAACTTTCACTATTTGTTCAATGCCGACTGTGATTAGAAACACAAAATTTGCTATCAATCCGATTTTCCAATCGATACAAATCAAGAAAATCAGTATTATCACAACAAAGGTAGTCCGTCCAATAAACCAAATTTCCTTGAAAAAACCAAGCCAGGGTTTCTGATTAAAGGTGTTTTGAATGGATGTCGAAATTCGTGTTTCGGAATTGCTAATTTGAGTAAACAGATGGGTACAACCGATTAGAAAAAGAATAAACCCCAATAATTGGTAAATCATACTCCCTCTTTCATATGCTCAGGCCAGACAGGATAATACATTAACCACTGTTCTGGCGCGAGCTTAATGAACGCCTCGATCTTTTTTAATACAGTTTCAGTATTCAGGATAATTTCATCCAATTTGTTTTGGTATTTTTTTAGTTGAATGGGTCCGGAGTGCCTGAAACCATAGGTGCCATTTGGCAGCATAAAAGCTGCCACTGCAATGATGGGTACGTCCGCGGCCAATGCGGTTGTAAGATATCCGACAGGAAGGGGGCTTGGTTTGCCAAAAAATTTAACATAGTGTCGTTTTTTGCGACCCGGTACGGGTCTGTCGATCCCGGTTGCTGCCATACCGCCATCTTTGAGAAACTGAATAATTTTCGTTTCCACACCAGAATCACCCAGGGGAGTGACGTCCAGCCCAAAAGCGGACCGGATCTTATTCTGTAATTGGTACCCGCTTCCTGGATTTGGATAGGAAAGAATGTTACCCCTAAATCCACTTTTGGCCAATCGGGATACTACCAGGTCAAAATTACTCAAGTGAGGAGCCACGACCATATATCCCTGTTTATCCTGGGAGAGCTTGATGAATTCTTTCATAGGTTCCGTTAATGGAACGACAGCATCCAGTTTCTCAGGACGATTGTAATAATGATAAAGATCGTAATAACAATGTCCTGCATGTGTTAAGACATTTTTGGATTTTAGATCTAATTCTTTCCGAGAATTAGTTTCCCCATTAACTATAAACTGGTTGGCTCTAATCGATTTGTTTATATTCAAATTTGGAAAGAAACTAATGATTGAAGCAATATTACGACTGATTCTATATCCCGTTTTCTGAGACAGGTATTTACCAATTAGTATTAACAAATGAACAGAAAGTTTACTATTAAGAAATCCTTGATTAGACATGTATATAAACCGGGTCTAGCTGTTTATGGACTTAAATAATTTGCTTCGATTGGATTTTTCTAAAACCGTCAATTAAAACTGGTACACCTCTGAGAACACAAACTAAAACACTGATCCAGGTAAATATCAAGCCTGTGGTATGAACCAGGTTAAACCAGGTAGGCAGAGCCGATTCTAATGCGAATGCCAGAGTAAGTAATGCTGCTGCAGCTCCTTTTACCGTACCGTAAAATGCCCGCATGAAACGAGAACTTACCAGAAATTTATTTATTGGGGATTGAATCTGGTCAAAAGCGCTCACTCCACTTTTCATTCCAACTGAGCGAATAGCATCTACTGATGTTCCCCGTATTATTACAATAATTGGAACCAGGATTGAAATTAAACCCAGTTGAGCGTAGACCACCCATAAAACATATTCCAGAGTCCGGTCTGTCGCGATATCTAATACGCTTCCAAGTAATGATGCCTCACCGAGTTTCCGGGCAACCCATCCATCCAGGGTATCCAGGAGAAAGATGGCGATGATAAAGGGAACATTCCAGTAAAGCAAATTTTGGTTCCCGTAATAGAGGGTGCCAAGATATAAGAAAAGCAAAGGTAAGCGTGCGATTGTGATGAAGTTAGCCATAATTGTTAGCGACCCTGTTTGAGGTGAATTAAGTTGGGGAGGGTATCACCGGCTTAACAACCGGAGGTTGCTCTAAATAGGAAAGTGGGCATCCTGAGCCGCATTCCTCCACTAAACTGCAGGTCTGACATTCGTCCGGGACGTATGTCCTTTGGCGCAAATTAAGAGCAAGATCATGCTCCCAGATCGAAATCCAGGAATCATTAAGAATATGCCCAAGTTGATGGTAATAAGACTGACAGGGAATTACGCCACCATCCGGTTCAACGCACATATTATAAAGAGCTGCGGTGCAGCCTTTGATTCCTAAGTCCATTTCCAGGGGATTAAAATTACAGTATAGGGTGGGGGTATACCAAACCAATTTCTGACCGGACATTGCGGTTTTATTTTTTGCGATATTTAGCAGGGGTTCTAATTCTTCTTCTGATAGTCCTGTTCCAACATCTTTACCCCTTCCTGAGTAAATCAATGCATTTAGGCCAATAGTTGGCACTCCCAAATCACTGAGAAAATCAAGGGTGTCACTGATGCTGGCTTGATTATTCTTCAACATTGTTGTATTGGTCATCACAAACAAGGAACTGTCCAGGGCATTCTTGAGGCCAGAGATAGTTTGTTTCCAGGCTCCTTTAAGGTTGACCATATCATCATGGATTACCGGATCATGGCTCTCAACAGTTATTTGAATGTGATCAAGTCCGGCATTAACCAATT
This sequence comes from uncultured Nitrosomonadaceae bacterium, assembly GCA_964195965.1. GTDB lineage: Bacteria > Chloroflexota > Anaerolineae > Anaerolineales > UBA11858 > B10-G9. The sequence continues at coordinate 16,846 of CAXMRF010000009.1, read as the reverse complement.
GTTGAGTGAACAACGGATCGGATAATTTGCGGGCATTTGTATTTAATCCAGTGATTTGCCCTTTTTCTTCGGCGTAGGCAATTAACTCAACCAGGTCGTCCCGAAGAGTCGGCTCTCCACCTGTGAAAATTAAATGAGGGATGCTAAGGGACCAAAGCTCGTCTATGATCTTTTTCCAGTCGGAAGTTTCAAGTTCTGGATATGTTCGCAAGCGGGCATTGTAGCAATGTGGACAATCATTATTGCAGCGGTATGTCAGGGCTAAATCCATTCTGTACGGAGCGGTTGGATGCTGACTATAGGGTGCATTAATCTCTACCCCGGAAAAAGTATTAACAGGTTTGCCGTCAGAATTAATAAATGCTTCCAGGTCTGTTGTGATTAAGTGGATATCCTGTTCTACCTCGCTTTCAACGAGGTCAAAGGACTGATCGATTTTTATCTTAATGTTTTCCGTCGATAATCCTTCCAGATGGTAATAGGCGATCATTGCCGCGGTTGGATTTAGATGCAAAATGGAACTTGCATTGATAACCAGCGTTCCACAGCCATCTGGATCCACTCTCAGGTGCAGTCTGGTTTTAGCTTGATTCTCAGACCTCCGAAAATGGAATAAACCAGGAATTAGTCCCGGACGATTTATCACAGAAGTGAAACCCCGCATGATTTGCGGCAGCTTCCTGACTTTATTTATATTCATGTTTTATCGGCCGCCACCAGCACATGCGCAGGCGCACCCCGCGCAGGCGCAAGCACAGGAACTGCCGCCACTACCGCCACTCCTTGAGGAACTGGAGGGTTTCGGAGCGGGATTAGTCTTTTGTGTAATTCTGCTTGTAAAATCTGTTACATTGCCAACCACATTGCTGGAGAAATCAGAAATGCCAGAAGCCATAGAGGCTGCAAATTCACCACCGGGTAGATTAGGTAATGCACCGCCTCCTGAAAGGCCGGGGCTGGAAGGGCGAACGGTGCTTGGTCCGGCTGTTCTTGTTGTGGAATAAGTTGGGTCGTAGCGGTTCCACCAGATGGGAATAAATACAGGTCCCCTCTGGAATACGTCCTGAGTTTTGTCTTCAAAGTCATCGTCAAGCATAGTCCAGCCCATATGATCATTAAATTTCTCGCTCTTCACTTCCGGTGTATCAGCATCTTCCACCTGTTTCCAGGCCCGTTTGATGATATCTTCGTAATATCGTACGGTTTCTTTATGGCTGAAACCTTCAATTTTTTTGCTCATGCTCTTAATTAAAGCGATCATCAGGTCTTGCAGGGCGGTTTTCCTCACCCGGCTGGATTCGGTTTTAAATGCTTCAATAAATTGGGTTTCGTATTTACGCAGATTTTCCGGGAGAGGATCGGTGAAATCCAATTTTAACGGATCGCGACTGATTACACTGGCAGCGTTTTTCTGGATCAGAGAAAATAATATCATGGTAAAAATCTTATCCGCAGGACGTTCAAGCAGGACAGCTGCTTCAATGGCAGTTAATCCGCGCTTAATGCCGTGGCCTTCGATGCGAATTTTCGGCGGCAGATATTTTAATTTCCTTTTTCGACTGCTGGAAATAGAAACGCCTATTATCAAAACAAAAAACAGCAGGAATCCACCAACACATAGGGTGCCTGTAACCGCTTCAGGAGATACGCCCAACTGCTGCCAGAGACTGGGTTTTGTTACGGCTGATGCGGGAACATAATTCAGTGGGAAAGATGCACCAAATTCATATTTTTTGGAGATATCACCATCGGGATTCCGCCAGGTATAAGTTATTTGTCCCAGGGAGTCATGGCCTGTTATAGGTGAACTTGAAAAACCATCTGGCGCTGTATGCCAGCGGGGCTCATCTGGATTAATTCCAGGGGGCAAGTGAAAAATCACAGTAATATCAGTTCGTCCAGAAACATATTCAGACCCAAAATAAGTCGGTTGAAATACAGCGCTGGCGTATTCATCAGATTCTGTATCCGGGAATAAAACACCTTCAATGCCATCAATGAAAACCCGAACAGTACCACGACTACCAGCGGGAATGGCATTTGATTGCAGACCTATTGCAACCCCTGAACCGGAGCCTTCATATTCCGAGCTGGAGATATATGATAATGCCTGGCCATTTAGATCTGCGGAAACGTTAATATCTGAGAAATTGTAATTTGGCAAACCAACGTCAACAAATTCAATCGCATGTCCCCCGGGTTGATTAACAAAGACAAATTCATAAACAAGATCGAGCGTGCCGTCGTCTTCCCAATAAACATGGACAGTTTCTTTTTCAACACCAAAGAAATAACTTTGCGCAAGGGCTGTCGTGGGAATTACTATCAGGAGTAAAAGAAGCAGAATGGAGAAGGTTTTTTTCATGAAAAGTCTCTCTTTAGGGTTACCATTTAGGTTCTTCTGTCAATTGGTAGCTTGTGCCGCAAAATGGACAGGAGACTACTGGTGCACCCGCAACCATGGAGATATGTTCCGGGCTTAATTGTCCACCGCAAGATTTACAAGATAACGTATCCAGATTTACATCACCGGTAAGATCGATCTGAACTTTGACTTCTTGTTCCCCTTCCACAGGTTTTTTCTTTCCAAGGAACCAGATTAATCCAAAGCCAATTAATGCACTGATTCCTCCAACTAATAGCCAGGTAGGTTGGCCATCCGGACTAAAAGCGCCCCAAACAAATATCACGCCAAAAAATATAGTGATAGCTGCGAAGATATAACCGATTAATTTTCCTGCGGACATGAATTCTCCTCGGTAGTATTGACGGTTGTATACATTATGACCAGATTAGCAAGCCGGAAATAATGAATGTTCTTCAAGTGTGCGAATGTTGAATTTAACGATCATTTGTATTATACCAATATACCTGAATTGCCAAGAAATATTTTAGAATGGACGTTTCTAATAAGCAGATATTTCCTGGATACCGTTTTACGCTATAATGGTTTTTATGGAAATAACACAAGAGCAGCAACGATTGCGGGATCTTCAAGAACAGCTCAGATACCATAATTATCGATATTACATAATCAATGATCCAGTGATCAGTGATTTGGAGTTTGATCGATATTACCGTGAGCTTCTCGAATTGGAGGATAAATATCCCGATTTTAAAACCCAAGATTCTCCCACGCAAAGGGCTGGTACTCAACCCTCAGAAGCCTTTGCTCGTTTAGCTCATCCAGCACCCATATTGAGCCTTGATAATGCTTTTTCAGCACAGGAATTAAACGCCTGGCTGGATAGAATCAACAAATTGGATCCTCGTGTGGAGCGGTCAGCATTTTCCCTGGAGCCCAAATTGGATGGGTTGACGGTAGTCCTTCATTATGAAAATGGAATATTTGCCCGGGGAGCCACCCGGGGTAATAGTGAGGTTGGAGAAGAAATTACTGAAAATCTGAGGACAATTCGTACTATGCCGCTGCGTATTCCACAGAATCCGGATGGTCCACCACCACCTGAGTATCTCGTTGTGAGAGGTGAAGCATTTATCACGCTTCCAGATTTTGAAAAAATGAATGAGGAATTGATTGCCAGAGGTGAACGCACTTATGTAAATCCAAGGAATACTGCTGCAGGATCTTTAAGGCAGCTGGATTCTTCCCTGGTTGCGAAAAAGCCTTTAACCTTGCTGGTTTATCAGATTGTGGTCAATTCGGATGGCAATCCGCCCACTCAAATAGAAACACTTGAGTACCTGGAGATGATGGGTTTCCCGGTGCCCGATTATGATTTTTGTTCAAATCTTGAGAATGTGATTGAATCCCTGGATAAATGGGAATCGCTGAAAGAAACACTGGATTATGAAATTGATGGGGTTGTGATCAAAATTAATGACCTTGAGCTGGCAGAAACACTCGGCATTGTGGGAAAAGCGCCCAGAGGGGCAATTGCTTTTAAATTTCCTGCTCAAATAGTGACAACTAAGTTGGAAAAAATCAAGGTCAATGTTGGCAGGACGGGTGTAATAACACCTTATGCCGTTTTGACACCTGTCGAAATTGGCGGCGTAACGGTCAAACAAGCAACCCTGCATAACTTTGATTTTATTAAGGAAAAAGATATTCGGGAAGGCGATCGAGTAATGATTAAGCGGGCTGGTGAAGTTATTCCTTATGTGATGGGCCCAGTTAAAGATTTGAGAACAGGAAATGAGTACGAATTTTCACCTCCCAAATTCTGTCCCGTTTGCAAAGAATCAGTTGAACATTTTAAAGGAGAAGTGGCCTGGTATTGTGTCAATGCCGGGTGTGAAGCTCAATTGATCAGAAATATCGAACATTTTGTATCTCGCCCGGCTATGGATATAGTGGGCCTGGGGATAAAGATCGTGGAACAACTTGCTCAGGAGGGTTTAATCCAAAACGTCAGTGATCTCTATCAACTTAATAGAGATGAGTTGCTGACACTTGATGGTTTTGGAGAAAAAAAAGCAGATAACCTGCTGGGCGCAATCCAACTATCAAAAACACAACCCCTTGCGAGATTGATTACAGCCTTGGGGATCAGGGGTGTTGGTGAAGTAGTTGCAAGCACACTGGCTTCCCATTTTGGCGATTTGAATGCGCTCGGAAACGCTTCTCTAGATGTGCTGGAAAATATTCCTGGAATCGGACCCAATATTGCGGTGGCAATCCAGGATTGGTTTCTGAAGGCAGCTAATCTGAAAATATTGATTAACTTAAAGACATCAGATGTATGGCCAACAAATGAAATTGTTGATCAAAATTTGGTTGAAAATCAACCATTAAATGGGAAAAATTTTGTAATAACCGGAACTTTAGAGGGATATTCAAGAACTGAGTTAAAGGAATACTTACAGTCTCTTGGAGCTCGGGTGATTGGATCTGTAAGCGCAAAAACAGATTATGTAGTTGTAGGCGCGAACCCTGGATCCAAGTTTGAAAAAGCCCGGGAACTGGGAATTTCTGTTCTGTCTGAAATTGAGTTGAATCAATTGTTTTCTTCAATTATTCATGGCAATTAGGGGAGATAAGTTTGACCACAGAAAATAAATTATTTTTAAAACCTGGCCGCGAAAAACCGATCAAGCATATGCACCCCTGGATATTTTCCGGGGCAGTTATGCGGTTGAAAGGTGATCCTCAACCGGGTGAGACGATTAAAATACTCAGCTCAGATGGGGAATTTATAGCCTGGGGTGCTTTCAGTCCTGAATCGCAAATTCGGGTCAGGGTATGGAGCTGGGATCCAGGCGAAATAATTTCTGCAGATTTCTTTAAGCGCAAAATTAAAAACTCTCTGGCTTACCGTCAACTGATTGGGTTTGATTCCCCCATGAAACGTCTAATTCATGCAGAATCTGATGGCCTGCCGGGTTTAATCGTTGATCAATACGGGAAAGTGGCTGTTATCCAAATACTCAGCGCCGGCGTAGAATTTTGGAAAGACGATCTAGTGCAAATTCTAGTAGACGAGACTGGATTGGAGAGTGTTTATGAAAGATCTGATGTCCAGGTAAGAAAATTAGAAGGGCTGGAACAACGCACCGGACTCATTTATGGTGAACAGCCGGATGATCTACTGGCTATTGAAGATGATGGTCTGAAATATTGGATTGATATTAAAAAAGGGCATAAAACAGGCTATTACTTGGATCAACGTGAAAATAGAGATTTAATAGGAAGCCTGTGTGCTGAAAAGGATGTACTGGATTGTTTTTGCTATTCCGGAGGTTTTTCTGTCAAGGCTTTAAAATCGGGTGCTAATTCTGTTACTTTGGTGGATGAATCTCAAAATGCGCTTCAACTTGCAGAAAAACATATCCTCACTAATGACCTGCCTGACGAAAGAATAATTCTTCAAAAGGGAGATGTGTTTGAGGTACTGCGAAAGTTTCGCGATCAGGCCAAACGATTTGATGTCATTATATTGGACCCACCCAAATTTGCACCCACTGCGTCATATGCTGATAGGGCTGCCAGGGGGTACAAGGATATCAATTTATTAGCTTTTAAATTATTGAACCCGGGTGGCTTGCTGGCTACTTTTTCCTGTTCTGGTGGAATCAACAGGGAATTCTTCTTAAGAATTTTGGCAGGTGCGGCACTTGATGCGGGAGTTAATGCTAGAATACAGTTGCATATGGGACAAAGTGCAGATCATTCTATCAACCTAAATTTCCCGGAAGGGACCTATTTAAAAGGTTTTGGAATACGTGTTGATGAAAAGGAGGTTTGATATGAAAGGTGATTCTGGACAGGGATTAGTAGAATATTCCCTGATCCTTCTGCTGGTGGCATTGGCCTTAATTGTTGTTTTGTCTGTATACGGCTCAGATGTGGCAAATGTGTACAGCAATATCATAGATAATATTCCCTAATATTTGACCATTTTTTTTATCTGAAAGTTATTTTCCAAATATTTTTGATTAACAAATATAAAAAAGCGAGGATTTATCCTCGCTTTTTTTTTATTGAATCTTGATAGTAGATAAATTAATGATCAAATTCGGAATTTGGTGTCTTTCCGGACGGGTCGTATACATATACCCGATCACCCAAATTAGCCCAATTATATAACCAATGGGAATCGCCAACGGATAAATTAACACACCCGTGTGATTGTGGGTATCCCAGATTTGCGCGCCAGTATGCACCATGAAAAGCCCTGGCATCATCAAAATACATCGTCCAAGGAACACTTTCAAGATTATAAGCATCCGCTGGATCAGTTAACCAGCGCATGAGGGTTAGGTCTAGCTTTTCTTCAATCGTAAAGATACCCGGATAGGTAAAATAGGGGTAGGTCCCGCTGGCGATCAATGTGCCAAAGACTAATTCCCTGTTTTCGTAAACGGCCAGGGTTTGTTCGTAGAGATTAACTTCTATCCATCGGGTCCAGGTCATCCCTTCTGGTGGTCCTGAGCGGGGGGATATTTTAGCAACAGCTGTCTGAATGACCCATTCATCAGGTCCAATCAAATACCAATTCCAATCATCAACGGTTTTAATATCATATATTTGCACGAGCTGTTGATGATCCAGGTATCTTCCGGTGTAATCATCCAGGTCATATCCGGGCGTATGTTTGGTTTCGGCTTTGCCCGCAAGAGAAAACATGGAGAGAACCCAGCCAAAATCATGATCGGGAGTATTAATGAACTCTATGCCCTGGAAACTAGGTATAGTTGTAATTGCCAGATCAGCTGAAGACATCCAACCAACATCTGTGTAATGGTAGTATTTACCGCGGCTGTATTTTGTTTCTGAAATTGACACATAATTAAAACCGGGTAAGATCCAACGGATAATTTTTTCTTTATTATTCTCAATCGCATCATTTAAAGTAGAGTAGATCGGAGCCCGTTTTGATGTTACATAGGCATATTGATTTTCCAATTGAGAAAGCGCTGGATCAGGTTTTTGGATAGGAAGGGGGGTTTCTGGAAACGTGATCCCTTTTTCAGCCATATCCAGTAAATAAGCTGTGGGTCCTAAAGGATTGCAGTTTTGTGAAGAATCAAAAAAGAGATCTGGTGGGCAAAGAGGCAATGATCCGTCCTCAATCCCGTCTGCAGAGACCCGACTGGGAAATACCAATAAGATTAACCCTGTTAATAACAGGGCGGTGATCCATTTTGCTTTTATCATAATAAACCAGCTGCTATAAATCGTACTTTAATTATGCAGTTATTTATCCTTAAGCTCTGCAGGAAGATGTTGTACATCAATTATGGCTTCGTCACAGAAGATCATAGCTCTTTCTATGACGTTGCGTAGCTCACGGATATTACCTGGCCAGGCATATATTTTTAATAATTCCAGCGCGGCGGGTGTCATTCCGTCGATATTAAGCCCCATTTTGGGGTTATTAGTTTTAATAAAATGTCCTGCCAACCCTGGAATATCTTCCGGATGGTCCCGTAAAGGAGGGATATCCAGATTAATCACTTTTAATCGGTAGTATAAATCTTCCCTGAATTCACCTGTCTTAATTAATTCAGGGAGATTTCTATTTGAAGCAGCTAATACCTGCACATCTACCTTAATAGAGGTGGTGCTTCCAACACGCCGAAAAGAACGTTCTTCCAGAGCGCGTAGGATTTTTGCTTGCATATCGGATGACATGGATGATATCTCGTCCAGAAAGAGTATGCCTTCGTCAGCAACCTCAATTAAACCGCGTTTTCTTTTTTGCGCGCCAGTAAATGCCCCGGCTTCATAACCGAATAATTCAGATTCAAGCATGGTGTTTTGCACCGCGGCACAGTTAATATCGATGAAGGGTTTGTCATTCCGGGGACCCATACGGTGGATAGCACGTGCGAGAACTTCTTTCCCGGTGCCTGTTTCCCCGGAAATTAATATGGATGTAGATCGTTTTGCCGCCCGCTGTGCTTCGGTAAACACCGCTTTCATAATGTCTGAGTTAATTACTATGGAATCCAGCACTTCGCGTTGAGATCTGCGGAAATGGTTGAGTTCCTCTCTCATTTCCACAATATCCTTGGCTCGTTTTATGCTTTGTTCAAGACGCTCAAACTTGATAGGTTTTTGGATAAAATCGTGGGCGCCATTTTTCATGGCTTCAACAGCCATCTCGATATTGCCGTGGGCAGTGATCATAATGATCGGTGGACGAAAAGAAAGTTGGGCGGTTTCTGCCAAAAGATCGGGACCGTAACCGTCTGGGAGCTGAACATCCAGTAATACAATATCAGCTTCTTGAGCCGTGAGGTGTTTCCGGGCTGTTTTTAAATCAGCCGCCAAGAGCACTTCGTAGCCTTCTGACTCAAGATAGGTACCGATATTATTGCGGGCATTTTTTTCATCATCAACGAGCAAGATGGTTGCTGTCATTCCCTGGAATCCTCCTGATTCACTCCGGGAAGGATAATCTGGAAAGAAGTTCCTTCGGGGAGGGGTATTAAGGTAATTGTACCTTCATGCATTGTTATTATTTGTTTTGTGATGGAAAGACCTAAGCCGGTTCCGTCTGCCTTGGTTGTAAAAAATGGTTCAAAAATCCGATCTTGAACTTCAGGAAGTATCCCGGGTCCAGTATCCAAAACATCAATTTGAACGCCCATTGATCCGGTAGTTTTCTGGATGGGTTTTAATCGAATAGACAATACACCGCCTTCGGTTTCTTCCATAGCCCGGACGGCATTGCTGATCAAGTTATTAAACACTTGGCCAAGCGCACGGTCGTCACCGGGAACCAGAGGCAGATTCTCTTCAACTTTAAGAACATGAGCTACACCCGTCCGTTTCATGCGAGGAATCCAGCGATTCAGGATTCTCTCAATCATAAGCGGCAGATCCAGCGGTGTACGATGATAACTTTGCGATTTTGAGAAGGTAAGAACTGTATCAACAATATGGGTTAATCGATCACAATCATCGTCGATGCCTTTTAAAACATCACGCTGCTTAAAGTCATCGGGGAGAATTTTATCCAGCAGCTGGATCCCTGAGGTAATGTTATTGATGGGGTTTCGGATTTCGTGAGCGAAAATTGCATTCATCTGTCCAACCAATGCGCGGCGTTCAAGTTGTTGGGTCTGTATGCGGACTTTCTCTTCTTTGCTGATGTCCTGAACAAAAATTAATATTCCCTTGATTTGTTCCGATTCCGGAGTGCTGACAGGGAATGTTTTTATCAATGCTGGAAAAACGCTTCCGTCACGGTGGTGAATTTCTAGCTGGCCTAAATTGTGGGAAGGAATGTTTTCCAAAGCGTCTTGAAGCGCAGGTGTTAAACGGTCTGTACCGATAATAACATCGTCGATATGGCGATTAATAATTTCTTGTTCTGCATATCCGAGTATTTGCTCCGCGGATGGGTTCACTTGCTGAATCATTAGATCAGGGCTAAGGTAAAGAATGCCATCGGGTATATACTTATTAATCGTGTCACCGATAGTTTTTTTAAGGGTCGTTTTTGCCAGTCGGTCACTTAAATTTGATTTGAGAATAAAGTTGTTGAAAACCCCTTCTGTGGCTGCAACTAGAAGTTTCATAATAGCGAGTGATATTCGTTTCTCGGGCGGCGCGGTATTTTCTTCCCCCATCGCCACGATTAATCCACTGATGGCATTGGTGTCATTTAAAGGGGAGGAAATTACAAAGGATGAGCCTTTTTGGGCTGCCCGCTCCATTAATGGAGAGAGTGGAGGTTTAAAGGGAGGAGAAAACTGATTTTCTTTGTAATGAGAGAAAAAATCAGTCGTGGTAATCGTGTCTGGTAAAAAACCTGAAGGATTGTCAAGAATGACCGCTTTCAATTGAGGATGATTGGAATCAATTTTATAAATCCCAAGAGATTCAGCACCCAGAAGTTCTTTTCCAACTTCGAGAATTATTTCCAGAGCCTGGTCCAGATTGGATTGATAAAATATTTGGACGAGGGATATAATGCCATCCAATTGCACAGCATCATGGTGTCCAGAGAATCTGCCCTTATTTGGTTTTGAAGTGGATGACAGGCGATACACTGTATATCGTCTGCTTTTCCCGAGCGCTTTTGCCTGGACGAGGGTATTAATTTTTTGTTTACGCCTATTAATTAAATCAAGCTTCTGACCTTGAAGACTGTGGAGTTCAAGATTTAGGGAATCGTCACTCCGGATGGATTTAATGCCAGGAAGCAAAGCGTCAAGATTGAGGGTAAGAAGTTCATTTCGAGTGAATCCGCTTAATTCCGCCATCGAAGCATTAACGGCCAAAATCCCAAGGTCTGAATTAGAAACCAGGATAGAAGGATCCGGAGAGATATCCAGTAGATGACCTACCTCTCCGGGGATCAAATCGATATCCTTAGATGTTTTTGATTGGTTCGGTAACAATGAAACCTTTAGCCTTTATACTTTTTGGCGCAGACGAGAAGAAAGTATTCCCTCCATCGCCCGATATTTTGCAACAGTTCTTCGGGCTATATTATACCCGGCAAGGGACAATTCCTCAGCCAGCTCTGTATCGGTGAGCGGGGTATTTTCAGACTCTACCAGTCTAAGCAGGGTGGTTCGAATAGGCAGGCTGCGGTCGAAGAATTGTTTGAGAGGAATGATTTTTCTGTTAGGGAGCTGGACGGATTTGTCTGAAACTGCCCGGGATACGGTTGATTCGTGAACGCCCAGCAGCTCTGACATTTTGGCCTGAGTTTGAGACTGCATATTTGCAGGATCACCACTGATAATGTAATCTTTTTGTTCTTTGACTAGTTCAGTCATCAATTGTTCCATGGTGTGGTTACGCTGTTGGAGGCATTTGATTAATAAGGACGCATTGTCAATATCCTTTGACCAGTCATCACTTTTTTCTTCCGGAGCTTGTTTCTGAGCTTGCTTGAAAAGGGGATTAATTCTCAAGGTGCCGCGGTATGGGCTGATAATTTCCACCATAAGCTGATGATTATGGGAATTCTCAACTTCCTTGAGAATGATATCGGGTTTGTGGTAAGCCTGGGTTGTTGATTCACTAGCCTGGCGATGATCTCCCCAATGGGATCGACCCGGATAAGGATTTAGATTAGCGCGAATAAATTCCGCGATTTCTTGAGCGTGGTCAAGTGAAGTGTTGAGTTCTTTGGCCAGGTTGCTATAGGTGTGCTTGCTGAGATCCTTTAATCCAACTTTGATTGCTTCTTCAGCAAGGCGGGGAACTTTGGTGTCTTCCCTTAATAAGCTCAATTGGATTAATAAAGCTTCCTGGGGGGAAGATGCGCCTACTCCTGTGGGTTCTGCGTGTTTAATAATATCTGCGACGCGAGTTACCCGGGAAAGCGGTACATGATAAAACTGGCTGATCTCTTCCAAAGGAATTTCAAGCAATCCGTCCTCGTTGAGGTTGTTTAGGATATGTGCTGCGATCAGGCGTTCATCCTCTTCAATTTCTGGGGCTATTTGGCGGAGAACGTAAGACGGTAAATCTTCAACTGCTGGTGCCAGATTATCATATGAGATTTCATGATTCGTACTAAGTTTTCCGTTAGTATTGTATTGGCCTGGAAAATCATCCGGCGAGGAGATAAAAACAATCGGCTCGTCCATTTGGTTGTCAAAAGGTTGACTGCAAACAGGGCAGGGGCCCGGCGTGGAGAGTGTTCTTCCACAGCTGGGGCAGCGGCTGTCTTCTACAATTTCTAAGGCCGGGTTATTAGCCAGTTCCGTGCGAATCTTCTGCCGGATTTCTGTGGCAGGCATTTGCAATAAAGACATGGTCTGGGCTAAATGCGCAGTAATCTGGGGCCGTAGTTCTTGATTTTGGATTTGAAACATAATGTCCTCCTACGAAAGTATAGCGTTATAATCCATATGTTGCAAGATGTGTGCCAAACTAGATGCAATTTCTATACCGTAATTACCTTCTACAGGGGACCAGCAGGGGTGGTAAAATAGAAAAATCCCTGAAAAAAGCTAAATAGAATTAAATATGGCTAATAATTGCGTGTAGGCATTATGTTTCGAGTAAATAAAATTTCATTCTTCAAAACATTTTTTGAGTGTATATTAATAATGATTTTCCTTTTGGCCTGCAGCAATATAAAAATGAGTGAAAAATCTACTCCGGATTTTGATGGTGAACGAGCTTATCAGGATGTGATATATCAAGTATCTTTGGGGCCTAGAATACCGGGTACTTCGGGTCATGCCCAAATTCTGGAATGGATGGAGTCTGAGCTGGAGGCCAATCATTGGAAAGTTGATCAACAGATCACAATTTTAAATAGCAAGAAAATCATTAATCTGATTGCCAGCAGGGGAACGGGAGATTATATTCTGTTGGGGGCTCATTATGATACGCGCATTTATGCTGATCAAGATCCTGATAGTGAATTAAGGAAAATGCCCGTACCTGGAGCAAACGATGGCGGATCTGGTGTTGCCGTGCTTCTGGAATTAGCGAGAATATTGCCGGAAGATTTACACAACCCCATAAAATTAGTATTCTTCGATGCAGAAGACAATGGAGGGATAGATGATTGGGATTGGATTCTTGGTTCAAGGGCTTATGTAAAAGAAATTGAACAAAAACCAGCAGCGGTGATCATTGTAGATATGATCGGAGATGCTGATTTGCAGGTGTATTATGAACGTAATTCGGATAGTTATCTAATGGAACAAATTTGGACGGAAGCGATTAATTTGGGATATAGCAATTCTTTTATCCAAGAGTACAGGCATTCCATGTTAGATGACCATACCCCATTTATTGAAGCTGGCATACCCGCAGTGGACATTATTGATTTTGATTATCCCTATTGGCACACCACAGCGGATACTCCGGACAAAGTATCCCCGCAAAGTTTAAAAACTATAGGAGATACACTGGCATCCTGGCTCATGTCGTTAGAATAAAATGGGCCATTTCATGAAAGGAAATAAATAAAGATATGAATCAAAAAAATCAACCAGAGAACTTAAGAGTTGAAAGGGCGCTGCTGGTGGGTGTTGAAGTATTTGATAATAAAAAGATCCTGTCACTTGAACAGTCTTTAGCAGAATTGAAGCGCCTTGCGGATACCGCGGGATTCGAGGTAGTGGGGGAAGTTACCCAGAAACTCGATCGTCCTCATCCCAAAACATTTATTGGATCCGGAAAAGTAAAAGAGGTTAAATCCATAGCTGAAGAATTAATGGCTGACGTGGTCTTATTTGACGATGAACTTTCCCCCAGGCATCAAAGGGAATTGGAAGAGTTATTGCAAAAGGGTCTTCGGATAATTGATCGGACGGCATTAATATTGGATATTTTTGCCCAGCATGCCAATACCCGGGAAGGAGCACTGCAAGTTGAATTAGCCCAGTACGAATATCGATTGCCCCGATTGACCCGGGCCTGGACACACCTGGTGCGCCAGGCAGGAGGTGGTGGAGGTCGGACGGGAGGAACTGCGGGTGTTGGTCTGCGTGGACCAGGTGAAACCCAGCTTGAGGTAGACAGAAGGGATATCCAACGACGAATCAGTCATCTCAAAAAAGAGCTGGAAAAAGTTCGTGCTCATCGCCAGCGTCACCGGACCAGGCGCAGGGAATCAAGAATTCCGATTGTGTCCCTGGTAGGTTATACCAATTCTGGTAAATCGACTTTGTTAAATCAAATATCAGATGCTGAGGTTTATGTAGCAAATAAATTGTTTGCCACCCTGGATCCCACCACGCGTCGAGTTGCCCTGGCGGATGGACAGCAAATTTTAGTCACAGATACTGTAGGATTTATCCAAAATTTACCCACAACCCTGGTAGCCGCTTTCCGGGCAACCCTGGAGGAAATCGCAGAAGCAGATTTACTGCTGCATGTTGTTGATGTGACCCATCCCCAGGCTTTATCCCAGGCAGAAGCGGTTCATGCTACCTTGAAGGATATTGAAGCAGACGAGATTCCCAGTATTCCGGTTCTGAACAAAATTGATCGACTTGATGATCCAGAACGAGCTCAAAAGGCGCTGGAAACATTTCCGGATGCTGTTGCAGTCTCAGCTTTACGTGGAGACGGGATTGATGTGCTGCTGCAGACAGTGAAGGACAAATTATTCGCATCCTATGAATCCATTACTGTTGAACTGCCGTACAGTGAAGGAGGACTGATATCACTTTTTCACGAAGAAGGACAGGTGGATTCTGTGGAGAATAAATATGAAGGGGTATTTATCCAGGGAAAATTACCTGTTCGATACCTGACGAAATATAAGAAATTTATCGTGGATGGATTATTGCCTTAAGTTTGTGTGTGATTAAAATTCTAGTGGCTAAAATGGCCCCGCAAGAAGAACATCTTGCGGGGTTGATTTTTCGTAACGTTTCATATTATCCTTGAACCGCTCTACGAGGCCGCGAATAGTGATTTCGTAAGAATGTTTATCTGTCCAGGAATCTGCTGGATTAAGAAAGTGGTCCGGTACTCCTGGGCAGGATTGGGGAATTTCAAAACCAAACCAGGGATCCTGTAGATAAAGGACTTTATCAAGGTCACCACATAAAACAGCCGACAGAATGGCCCTGGTGTGATGGATGCTGATCCGGGTTCCAATTCCTGATGGTCCTCCAACTAAACCTGTATTAAGCAGCCAGGTTGTGGCCTTGTGCCGCTGGAGATTATCTTTAAGCAAATTGGCGTAATAGGCAGGGTGAAAGATCATAAATGGAGCCCCGAAACAGGCGCTGAATGTAAGTTCAGGGGCCTCTCCCACACCTGCTTCTGTTCCACCAACTTTGGAAGTATATCCTGAGATAAAGTGGTATAAAGCCTGGTTGTGCGATAAACGGGAAATTGGCGGTAATACACCATTGGCATCAAAAGTTAAAAAGATAATGTTTTTCGGATGGCTCCCGCATTTTGATGGCAAGGAATAAGGGATAAAGGAGAGAGGAGAGGATGCCCGCGTATTTTTAGTGATGGAATCGTCAAATAAATCCACTTCACCGGTTTGAGGGTCCAGGATCACATTCTCAAGGATCGTACCGTGTTTTTTTGTATTGGCATAGATATCGGGTTCAGCTTTCTCTGAAAGGTCTATGACTTTAGCATAAGAACCGTCCTCAAAATTGAAGATGCCTTCTTCATCCCAGCCGTGTTCATCATCCCCAATTAACTGTCGATTTGGATCAGCCGAGAGGGTGGTCTTTCCTGTGCCGGACAGACCAAAGAATAAGGCGGTATCTCCTTGTTTTCCAACGTTGGCAGAACAGTGCATGGTGAGAACATTTTTCTTGGGTAGATAATAATTTATAGCAGTAAAGATTGATTTTTTGATTTCGCCGCCATAACCCGTGCTTCCAATCAAAACAAGACGCTTAGCGAAATTTAACAAGATCATCGTTTCGCTATTTATGTGATCCTGTACTGGATCACCTTTAAATTCTGGAATAGCCAGGACTGTAAATTGAGGCTTGAAATCAACTTCCCTGTACTTGTTATCAGTAATGAACATATTTTTGGTAAATAAACCTTGCCAGGCCAGCGTTGAAATGACCCGGATGGGAATTTGATTGTTCGGACTCGCGCCCGCTATCCCATCCTGAATGAAGATATCTTTATTCACTAAAAACTCTTTCATCCTTTGAAAGACTTGATTAAAATTATCCTCAGTATAGGGCGTGTTGTATTCCCCCCAGGAAATGTGGTTTTCAGATCCAGGTTCCTGAACGATAAATTTATCGTTTGCTGATCTGGCAGTACGTTCTCCTGATTGAACAACCAGGGCGCCATGGCGGGATTGGATCCCTTCCTTTCTGAACAGGGATTCTTTATAGTAGTCGTCCCTGGATAAATTCCAGTAGGCTTTTCTGTAACCAGTTAATTCAAGGGAATCCAACCCGTATTGGCTTTGGTTAATTGCTGCTTGATCTTCAGCAGGTGTTTTTATGATCGAATTCATATACTAATTCTCCCAATTACGTAAATATTGCTTGCCGCCAATTGTTATATCTTTGGGTGAGTCGGGATCGATAGCCCAGCGAATTCGGGCAGCGCTTTCGGTTATTTGATCTGTAGAGCAGGTATAGCTTAAGCGAAGATGACCTTCCTGTCCAAAAGCAATTCCCGGCACCGTAGCAACAAAAGCTTTTTCGAGAAGAAGCGTTGCAAGATTTTGAGAATCCGGGTT
>CAXMRF010000009.1:0-232 GCA_964195965.1 uncultured Nitrosomonadaceae bacterium | reverse complement strand
ACGGAGGACTTTAATTTTCTTTAATTCACCAAGAATAATGTCTCGATTAACTTTTATGAGAGATTTTAAATTTTGAAGAGTTTTTTGACCGTCTTCCAAAGCGCCCAGTGCACCTTCTTGAAGAAGAGCAGACGCACCCGAAGTTGAATGACTCTGGATTTTATTCATCGCTTTAATTACTGGATCTGCTCCGATCGTCCAACCGATCCTAAAGCCGGTCATTCCGTAAGTT
>CAXMRF010000008.1:0-47870 GCA_964195965.1 uncultured Nitrosomonadaceae bacterium | reverse complement strand
GTTTGTCCCGCTTTCACAATTCGGCAGGGACCCATACTGCAGATTTTGCAGCATAATGCATCCGCACCAATGGGACAGGCTTTCATATTGTCAGAACGGGTAAAGGCTGTTTCCAAACCCAATTCTTCCGCACGGGCCAGCATTTCTTGGGTTGCGAGATCAATAGAATATTCTTCTAAGGTTTTCTTGTTTTCTTTCTTAACCATTATTAGTCTCCTTAGTTTGGGGCTCAACCACATTAAGTAAACCCAGTCCCGGGCACGGCCACTGGGTGCGTCCTTGATATCCTACTTCCTGCTCAAAACCAATAATATTTCGAGTTTCTTCACTGATTGAAGTGGTACGGAAATATTTCTCTCCCTCACTTAAATAGGCAGGGGTGGATGGTTCAACCGAAATGCCGGGGTCACCAATATATCCCGCTTTCTCCAGCGCAGCAACCAGGTCCTTTTTGGGAGTTTTTTTGCCGTTGTATTCTACTTCAACAACATGGAACCCGCTGCTGGCATACACTTCTGTGACACCATCAAATTCAAGCAAAATTCGCCTGACTTCTTTTACATGATGGTCTCCATACATTGTGGGAAGTTCAAGAGACAAATTTGCCATAATATTCTCCTTTTACAAATAAAAGAGTTAAATCAAAAAGAGGTGCAGTCCTAGTTGCCTTAATACACCCTGGGAGCTGCTCCTCCATAAATTCCCGTGCCGATATTACTATTGATAGCTGGTTTTCTTCTATTGAATACCAAACACCGATAATATTGGGTGCAGTTTAATTCAGCCTGGGCGCTGCTCAAGCAACATTTATTAACAATAATTCTCATTGTTTAATGGATAACTTCAACGAAGCCAAAAACTGTTTATCTCGTTCACAAAATAGTATACCAGTATTAAATTTATAATCATCGCCGTAAGCATTGATTCGATGGACAAAACTCACTCATTTTAGGTGACATTTATTTATTATTCAGTCATTATTGAGGACACAGAGATGGTGCCGGGTTGAAATATACAGCCAAGGAAAATATTGCTGTCTCCAGGCAGGAAAAAATTAAGCCCCTGTTTCCAGTTGCCTCTCAGTACAAAGAACCCAAAATAAACAACCAATAGCCCCACTAAATGGTAGTATCTGTCAGGGAATTTAGTAAGAAATTCTGAGATTCCGGGTTCTAAATAGTACAATTAGGCAATATCTGGCTCCGCCTAAACACCGAGGCCAATGAACGAGGAGATTGTTAATGAAAAAGAACACCAGGAAAACCAATTACCTCCCTTTTATTCTTGTCGGCGTGGGATTATTGGTTTTAATAGGGATCGCCTTGATTATGCAATCCAATCCAGAGGCAGCACAAGATCCGCTGGATGCTTACATAACCGCCCCGATAGAAGTGGACCAACCCGCGCCAGAACTCACCTTGTTTGACCTGGACGGAAACAAGGTATCGTTATCAGACTTTACAGGTAAGGTCGTTTTGATAAATAATTGGGCCACCTGGTGTCCACCTTGCCGCCAGGAAATGCCGGAGTTTCAAGCCTATTACGAACAACACAAAGATCAGGGTTTTCAAGTCGTTGCCATTGAAGCAGGCCAACCCGAATCAGAGGTCAGAAATTTTGTTGAGGCGGAAGGTTTGGATTTTGTTATTTTGCTGGACCCCGAAAATTTATCACTGAAAATTTTCCAGCAAAATTCATTGCCAAATTCATTTGTAATTGATCGGAAGGGAAATTTACGCCTGGCCTGGCTGGGAGCGATAGACAGTCTCACCTTGGAAAAATATGTCACCCCGCTTTTAGAGGAGTAATCTATGAATGCAACAGTGGAATGGAAAGGAAGATTGACATTTACAGGATCAGCAGATTCTGGATTTGAAGTCCCACTGGGATCACACCCTGGAGTGGGAGGAGACGATGATGGTTTTCGCCCGATGGAATTGATGGCTGTCAGCCTGGCTGGTTGTACAGCCATGGATGTAATCTCTATCCTGGGGAAAAAACGCCAGGAAGTTAAAGATTTCCGGGTTAAAGTGGACGCTGAAAAGACAGATCAACATCCCAAGGTTTTCACAAAAGCAGTAATTGAATATCACATCGCCGGAAAAGATATTTCTGAAAGCGCAATTACCAGAGCAATAAAACTATCAGCAGACACATATTGTCCTGCCCAGGCCATGCTAGGGAAAATCATACCCCTGACATTAAAGTACTTCATCTATGAAGGAGAAGAGCTTGAAGGTGCAAATTTAATTCTGGAAGGCCAATTGAGATAGAACTCAGTAACCAGTCGCTTCACTAAACAAACTAAATGCGGATTCCTTGAAGGAATCCGCATTTTTATTAAAAGGGTAAGTGTTAATTATTTCGAGATTCGTTTTATAAATTCCGGGCTGTTTAAATGGCTTTCGAGAACATGGGTCAAATAATAACGGATAATATCTTCAAGACCTTTTTGAATATCCTCGGATATGGTTAAAGTTAATAGTTCTTGCAAGCTAGAACGCTGGAAATGCCTCAAGTATTTTAATATCCTGGAGGAAACCGGCCGTATGTCAGCGCCACGAACATTGCCTGCACATGTTGGGCAAACCACACCACCCAACGCGCCTGATAGATATTGATCCTGTTCTGAAATCTTTTTCCCGCAGTCCACGCAGATGAAAAATTCCGGCTGAAAACCGACCAGCCCCAGGAGATGAAGCTCAAAATAATGAACAACAATACCAGGATTATCTCCAGCATCCAATGCATTCAAAGTAGTTAGCAGCAAATCATATAATTTAAGATGACTGCCTTCATCATAGGTTACAGAATCAACCAGCTCAACAATATACGATCCCAACCCGATCCCGATGAGATTTTCTCTTATTGAATCGTATGATTCAAGCACTTCTGCCTGGGTAATCAGATGTAAATTCCTGCCGCGAGAAATCAAAAAAGAAGAGCGCATAAAAAGCTCAAGATGGCCTGCGATTTTCGAGCTCGGTTTTCTAGCGCCTTTAGCTATCCCTGAGATCCGGCCCAGCTTCCGCGTGAATACAACCAGGATACGATCAGATTCCCCAAAATCCTTTCGGCGCAGGATAATTCCTTCTGTTCGAACGGAGCGTTCACGATTTGACATGGTAGTGCCGGATATAGCTATCCCTTGAATAATCTCCAAACCAGGGTTCAATCGACTGGTCCATTAAATAACCAACTTCAGGAATAGACTTCTTTCTTTAATTCAGCAATATAAGGCAGGGTTCGGTGGGTATCGGCGTAATCCAACCCATAGCCAACCACCCAGACATCCGGTAAATCAAAACCCACATAATCCAGCGGCACCTCCAGGCTGTCCCTGTTTTTCTTAAATAAGGAACATGTTTTTAAGGAAGCTGGATGGCGGCCCATTAAAGTCTGGTAGAGATAGTTCATGGTATGCCCGCTGTCCACAATATCCTCTACAACGATGATATGTTGATCGATTATTGGCTTCCTTAAATCCATAATTAATCGGACAGCACCTTCGGAAACAGCCAGGTCACCATAACTGGATATGGACATAAAATCAACGCTATGCGGTACCGTTATTTTTCTTGATAGGTCTGCGGCGAATATAAAAGCCCCTTTTAATATGCCAATTAACACAACCTGGTCTGCATCCTTATAATCTCGATCAATCTCTGCTGCCATTTCAACGACACGCTTTTGGATCTCTTCCTCTGAGATCAGTATTTTCTCAATATCCGGGTGAAGATTGGTCATCAGGAACTCCTTCTAATTGGCTGGGTCAAGGGGGGTATCTGGTGCATTTCGGCCTATATTATACCTGTGAACAGAAGGCGGGCTAACTATCAATCCGCTCAGCCAGGACAGCAGCCCATTCTTTTTGTTGGTATTGGTCTTTGATTTTAAAATTCCCTTGTCGAAGACATTCTAAGATACCCGGGAGCTGTTCTTCCAGCATGCCGGACAAAATCAACAAGCCTCCCGGAGAGACAAGTTCGCCCAATCCGTCTTTTAATAATTGCGTTAGGATCGGCGCGATAATATTTGCCACCACCAGGGAAGCCCGGGAGATTTCTGTTTCCTTATTGAGAATGCTCGTAACGGTCCCTTCTTGGAAAACAGTGCGTTTTGCAACAGCGTTAAACTGCGCATTTTCCCGGGACACCTGGATAACATCTGGATCTATATCCACGCCCAGAACCCTTTTTGCCCCCAATTTCGCGGCAGCTATCGATAAAATGCCGGAACCACAGCCAATGTCAATTACCTCAGCATGGGGATATTCATCCAGGCAAGTCTCCAGTAGAACCAATGATAATTTTGTAGTTGGATGTGTGCCGGATCCAAATGCCATCCCGGGATCCATGAAGATCGATGTCCGTTCCGGGTGTGGATTTTCCAGCCAGGAGGGAACCACTATCAGGTTTTTTCCCAGGGGAATGGGGTGGTAACGATCCTGCCAGGCTGTAGCCCAATTCTGCTCCTCAAGGAGAGAGTAAACCGGATCAGGTAAGGGGATCAAACTTTCCAACGTTTTTTGGATCTTATTGTGATACTCTTTTTTTTCAACTGCTGGGAAATATCCAAATACCCTAACCTGTGTTCTCACTTGATCCAGTTCATGAGGGAAGACTCCCTTATAAATTCGTTCCTGCACCAAACCTGCGGGGAATATCCCGGTTAAGGCATTTGCAACCGATTCAGCCAGCTCCTGTTCAATCAGGATGCTAAATTCTTCTAATTTTTGTCCCGATTTTTGATCATTCATAAATTATCAAAAAAGGTGCAAACCGCTCTCAAAACACTTCGATTTGCACCTTATTAATCCTTAATCATCCAAGACCTGGTTATCCGCCCAGTACATTCTTCAACCGTTCCAGGAAACCACGCTCCTGCGGAAGGACTTTGCTGTCCATTTTTTCAGCCAGATGTTCAAAAAGCTCCCTCTCTTCCTCATCCAATCGCGTGGGTATAGTGATATTAACAATCACCAATTGATCACCCCTGGAATTGCCTCTTAAGTGGGGAACCCCTCTATCTCTCATTCGGATAATTTTGCCAGGTTGGGTTCCTGCGGGAATTTTCAACTTAACGTCCCCATCTGCTGTAGGCACCTGGACTTCAGCGCCCAGTGTTGCCTGGGCAACATTCACATTTAAATCCAGCAAGATATCATTGTCCCGGCGGCGGAAATACTTATGCGGGCGCACCCGAACAAGTAAGTACAAATCTCCCGGGGGTCCGTTATTCTCCCCCGGCTGGCCTTCACCACCGAGTCTAATTCGAGTGCCGTCGTCCACACCAGCTGGAATACTAACTTTTTTGCGGCGGGTGTTTCTAACTTTTCCCCGTCCGCTGCAAGTAGGACAATGCGTCTCAATGATTTTTCCCCGGCCGCTGCAAACTGGGCACATAATTACCTGGACCATGGAACCTAATAAAGTCTGGCGAGTCTGTCTGACCTCTCCGCGTCCCTGGCATTCAGGACAGGTTTTTGGTGAAGTACCAGGTTTCGCGCCATCACCACCGCAGTTCGTGCATTTTTCATCTTTGGTGATTTCAATCTCTTTATCAGCACCAAAAACAGCTTCTTTAAAGGAGATGACAACCTGGTATTGCAGATCTGCACCTCTTCGCGGTCCATTTCTACTAGCTGTTCTGGATCGTCCCCCAAAACCAAACATATCACCAAAAATATCCGCAAAATCAGAAAAATCAACGGTTTCAAAACCAGGACCGCCATTAGGGCCTCTTACACCTTGATGCCCAAAACGGTCGTAGGCTGCGCGTTTATCCGCGTCAGACAATACCCCGTAAGCTTCATTCATTTCCTTGAATTTATCTTCTGCATCCGGGGCGTCACTTACATCCGGGTGATATTGACGGGCTAAATTACGGAAAGCACTTTTTAGATCACTTTCCGATGCATCCCGGGACACACCCAATACTTCATAATAATCACGTTTTGCCATATTTCTTACCGTATGATTGCCTGTTATTTATCTATTTATCACTTAATACTCAAAGACCGGGGAGTTGATCAGAAGGAACAACCCCCGGCTTTGAGTTTAGATTAAACTTCTTGGTTAGATGTCTTCAAATTCACCTTCAACCACATCATCTTCTTCACCACCTTCGCTGGATCCCTCTTCGGGTGCTGCGCCGGGCATATCCTGACCGGCATCATCTGCCGCCTGGTAAGCTGCTTCGCCAACTTTCTGCAAGGATAAAGAAAGAGATTCGGTCAATTCCTTTAAGCGAGCTGTGTCGATGGCTTCTTCTTCCAATGCAGATCTGACTTCAGCTACCTTGCCTTCTACTTCTGTTTTGATGTCTTCCGGCACCTTGTCACCCAAATCACGCAGGGTTTTCTCTGCAGTATAAGCCACTGTGTCAGCGTTGTTCCTGGTTTCAATCTTGTCTTTATTTACCAGATCTTCTTCTGCGTGCCGCTCGGCCTCCTGGCGCATTTTTTCAACTTCCTCATCACTTAAACCCGAGCTGGCTGTAATAGTAATGTTCTGTGTTTTACCTGAGGCTTTGTCTTTTGCGGTCACTTCCAGAATACCATTAGCGTTGATGTCAAAGGTAACCTCAATTTGAGGAATGCCTCGCGATGCCGGGGGAATTCCATCCAGGCTGAAACGGCCCAAAGATTTATTGTCTGCTGCCATAGCACGTTCGCCCTGGAGGACATGAATTTCCACCTGGGGCTGATTGTCACTGGCGGTGGAGAATGTTTGGCTTTCACGGGCAGGGATCGTGGTATTGCGTTCAATCAATGGAGTGGCCACACCACCAAGGGTTTCTACAGACAAAGTCAGTGGCGTCACATCCAAAAGCAGCAAGTCATCCACTTCGCCACCCAGTACACCTGCCTGGATAGCGGCACCAATGGCGACCACCTCGTCCGGGTTCACACCACGGTGGGGTGCTTTACCAAAGAATTTACCCACCGCCTCCTGCACGGCAGGCATACGGGTCATACCACCAACCAAAACTACCTCGTTGATTTCTGTCGGTTTTAATCCTGCATCATCAAGCGCTTGCTGAACAGGTTTCATGGATTTTTCAATAAGATCCATGGTGAGTTGTTCAAGTTTTGCCCTGGTAAATTTCTTTACCAGGTGTTTTGGACCAGAGGCGTCTGCCGTGATGTAAGGCAAGTTAATCTCTGTTTGCTGCATGGTTGATAATTCAATTTTAGCTTTTTCTGCTGCTTCCCTCAACCGCTGCAGCGCCTGGCGCTGTTCGCGAAGATCAATACCTTCGTCTTTCTTAAATTCATCAGCCAGGAAATCTATAATCCGTTGATCAAAATCATCACCACCCAGGAAAGTATCTCCGCTGGTGGAACGCACCTGGAAAACACCTTCACCTACATCGAGGACGGAAATATCAAACGTGCCACCTCCGAGGTCATAAACAGCGATGATTTCATTTTGTTTTTTATCCAACCCATAAGCCAGGGATGAAGCAGTTGGTTCATTGATGATCCGCAGGACTTCCAATCCGGCAATCTTGCCGGCATCTTTGGTTGCATTGCGCTGGCTGTCATTAAAGTAAGCCGGCACAGTAATAACCGCCTGGGTCACTGGTTCTCCCAGGTAATCTTCAGCATCCGCCTTAATTTTTGCCAGGATCATTGCGGAAATTTCAGGAGGAGAATATTCTTTCTCGTCCATAATTACCCGAAGGTCACCATTTGGCGCTTCCTTGGTCTCATAAGAAACCATCTTCCTCGACTTTTCAACACCAGGAGAAGTGAATTTTCCACCCATAAATCGTTTTATTGATGTAACGGTATTCTCTGGATTTACTACTGCCTGATTCCTGGCCGGTCGGCCAACCAGACGTTCATGATTTTTATTCATGGCCACAACAGATGGTATTAAGCGATCCCCTTCTGCTGAAGGGATAATTGTAGGCTCTCCACCTTCCATAACTGCCACGGCTGAATTTGTTGTTCCTAAGTCTATTCCGATTATTTTAGCCATTTTTTCCTCCATTATTCTTCTGTTTCAACATAAACTGATAATTCCAATTTCAGGCAGCCACCCGAACCAGAGCCGGTCTTAATACCTTTTCTCCGATCCAATAGCCTTCCTGCATAACTTCTATTATTTGGCCGCTTTTATATTCATCGCTTTCTTCTTTCATCAAGGCTTCATGAATATTGGGGTCAAATTCCTCCCCCAGTGGATTCATGGGCTTAATCCCTTCTGCCTCCAGTCTGGTTCGCAGTTTCTGGAAAATAATATTAATGCCGCCTGCCCAGGATTCTCCTTCTCCCTGCTCGGGTTTGTCTTGCAGCGCCCTATCCAGATCATCGGCAATATCCAGGAAAAGTTTAATAACTTCTCCCCGGGCTACCTGGCGGATCTCTGTGTTTTCCCGCAGAACTCTTTTTTTATAGTTCGCAAATTCGGCTCTCGCCCGTTGCCAGCCATCCAGGTATTCATCAGCTTTGGCGGTCATTTCCTCCAAAGAAATTTCTAATGCTGCAACCCGGTCTTCCAAATTCATTTCTTCTGAAGACACCTGATCTTCCGAATCGATATCGCTTCCGGATTCCTCCATCGTTGAATCTTGAGTGGTCTGATTTCCTTCATGCAGTTCGGACTCCATCTCTTCCATGTCCGGAATATCGTGGTTATCTTTTTTGGTTTTCATACCTTATCAATTCTCCTTCAATTCAGCTGCTCATTGATTCAGAGATCAATTCGCTGATTAAATCTGATACAAATCGGACTGTTGATACTCCCCGGCTGTAAGACATCCGTAAAGGTCCTAGAATACCAACGGCTCCCATGACACGATCTTTTGCGCCGTAGCTCGCCAGAATAAGCGAGGTTTCTTTTAATTGGTCCCAGGTATCCTCACCGCCAATAATCACATGTACCCCGCGGTTGTCGCTTTCGAATAATGTCCTGGAAAGCAAATCATCCAACATCACGTGGTCTTCAAAAATTTCCAGAGTCTGCTTAGCTTTCTCTGGTTCAGAAAATTCCGGTTCGGATAACATATTTGCCAAACCATCACGATATACATCCCCGGAAGAAATCACTTCTGAATTTTTAATGGTCTGCAAAATTATTTCTAATATTTCAGCCAGCGGAGAAATTTCAAGATCCAGATCAAGTTTCTCCAGTTCTTCGGCATTCCTGTCTTCAGCCAGTTGATTTATCTGTAAAGCAATCCCGGTCAGCTGATCCTGGTCGAGCGATTCTTCTAACACCAGCGTTTGTTGATGGACTTCTCCGCTATCCAGGATAATAACTAGCAGCACCTGCCGTCCCCGGGTTGACAACAAAGCCAAATGCTTAAATCGGGCTTTTTCTGTATGCAGTGGAGTGACAATTGCCGCCACCTGACTATGCTGAGCAAGCACAGAAGCTGATAATGAAAGCCAATCGTCCACGTCGTGCCGGGCCTGGTAAAACTGGTGCCGGATCATTTCTTGAACATGGGTCGGCAGTTGGTCTTCTCCCATTAACCGCTGAACGTAATAACGGTAACCTGGTTTAGTAGGCACCCGACCCGCGGAGGTGTACGGCTGAAACAAAAAACCATTCTGTTCCAGAACCGCCATTTCATTTCTCACTGTAGCAGAGCTGATTTCGAGTTTATAGTTGCTAACCAGCCGACCCGAACTGATCGGTTCGGCTGTTTCTATATAGTCTCGAACCAGCAAGGCTAATACTAGTTTTTGTCTTTCAGTTAATCCTGGCATTTTTTATATTTAGCACTCTCAACACGAGACTGCTAATAACGGTCTAAAGTCTATCATAGCGGTTCTTGGCAGTCAAGAAAGGGGTGTGCTAAACGGGGTTTTCTTACAGGATGTTAATGTTTTTCTCATTGCTCATTAATCTATCCCGGCGTTTTGCATCCAACTCAAGCCGACAAACAATTTCCTCCGGGCGCTCCTGGAGAGGTGGACTTGCTCAGTCATTGATAGCAAAACGTTGACCAAAGTCGACGTTCGCCCTGCCTATTGGGATGATTTTTATCGAAATATGAGGTGGAATGCCAGGTAATCAAAACAGGGAACCTGCCCTTTGAGCTTACCCTGGCAAGGCTTACTAAACTATCTTAATTTTCCCCGTCTTGAAGTTGATCCAAAAACTCTCGGTCTTCTCTGGATAAATCAAATTCTTCCAGCAAATCCGGTCTTCTTTCCCAGGTTCGTTTTAACGATTGATTTCTGCGCCAGCGATCAATCCTGGCATGGTGACCGGATCTCAATATTTCCGGCACTTTCCAATCCCGGAACTCTTCTGGCCGGGTGTAGTGAGGGTATTCCAATAAACCACTGGCATGCGAATCGTTGGCAGCTGCCTGGGGATCTCCCAGCACGCCTGGAATCAATCGAGTGAGCACATCAATTAAAACCAGGGCAGGCAGCTCCCCCCCCGTTAAAACATAATCACCAATTGAAATTTCATCCGTCACCAGATGGTTCCTGACCCGTTCATCGACACCCTCGTAATGACCCGCAATCATGGCCAACCGGGGTTGTGATACCAGGGCTTGTGCTTTCTCTTGAGTTAAAAGATCTCCCTGGGGTGTCATTAAAATAACCGGACACACAGGCGGTTGACCCAATATCCCTTCAACTGCAGCAAAGATTGGTTCAGGCTTCATCACCATTCCCCCGCCTCCGCCGTAAGGAGGTTCGTCCGTCACATGGTGTTTATCCGTTGCCCAATCCCGTATGTTGTGGATATCCACTTGAAGATGGCCCATTTCCTGGGCCCGAAAAAGAATACTGGCATCCAGATATGAAGGGAATACTTCCGGAAAGAGAGTGAAGATATCAAATTGCATGGTCCCATTCTAGCTGAGAGACTAAAGTTGTGCAAGTAAGGGAGGTTTAAAATTCGACCAAAACCCAACCCTGGAACTGGTCTGGAGTCCTTGACGCAATTTTTACCACAGTGGTAAGATGTGCGCATGTACCTAAACGGCAGTAATTGGAAAATGAGCAAAAAACCACGCAGGAGAGCGAATCCATGGCGGATTATTCTCTTGTTAGTATTAATTGGAGCAATTGTTTATTTTAATCAGACAGTTGTTCCAGAGATTGAGCCGCCTTTCATTCCAACCGTAACTCCAACAGAAAATCCTGAAATTTTCCTCAATCGGGCGCTGACTTTATTTGAGGAAGGAAAACTAAGCCAATCCATCGAAGCTTACCGGGAAGCCATACTGGCTAACCCAGAGGATTCTTCCTTATATGTCTCTCTTTCGCGGGTTCAAATTCTGGCAGGCGACCCGGAATCAGCTCTTGAAAACGCAGAACTGGCCTTGTTGCGCAGTCCAGAAAACCCTCTAGCTCATGTTATGAAAGCCTGGGCCCTGGATTTCCTGGGTGATTTAATCGCTGCCGAAGTTTCCATAGAACGGGCCTTATCCCTGGCAGAAAGAAACCCGATCGCCCATGCAGTATATGCAGAAATCTTAATTGACGGTCAAAAATACGAAGAAGCCAGTATCGAATCGTTAAGAGCTCTGGAATTGGGTCCTAATCTGATTGAGACCCACCGGGCCCGTGGCTACGTCTTGTATTGGACCGGCAATTTCAGCGAGGCTATTCGAGAATACCAGAGCGCTCTGAACATCAATAACGCCATCCCCAATCTGCACCTGATGCTGGGATATTGTTATTACGCCAATCAGGAAAACGACAAGGCGGTTACCTCATTCAGTCAGGCCAACGCACTCAACCCCACAGACCCAACGCCCGACTATGAAATCTCCCGGATCTATTTATTAGATGGTGTTTACAATAAAGCTATCCAATACGGGGAATTGGCAGTGAAGGACGCGCCGGAAAACCCCCTCATGCAGGGAAACCTGGGTGTATTATATTTCCGAAACCGCGAGTACGATAAAGCCTTAATTTACCTTTCCCTGGCAGTCCGGGGCGGCACAACCGAGAATGGAGATATAGTAGAAGGTGTGCCTCTTTCTTATAAGCCCAAAGTGGTTGAAATATTCTCGGCTTATGGTCTCACTTTGGCCCGGATGAATATGTGCGAAGAGGCAGTACCTGTTTTTCAAACCATCCTCAGCCAGGTATCTGATGACGAGATTGCAGTGATCAATGCCAACGAGGGGCTTTCCATTTGTACCGAAAACCTGGTTGAACCCACTTCTACACCATAGGCTGCCATCATTCAAATCTGGCAAATCCATTGGAAAGACGAAAATCTTTCTTTTCTAATCTACGGCCTTCTGGAAATACCATGGATCGAAAATTAACTGGAAAACAACCCACTTTTAGTAAGAACAAGACGACAATCAATTTCACCTTGATTGGGATATTATTTCTGTTAATAGTAGTTGGTTTATGGTTTTCATTTCAAGTTAATGATCCTGAAGGGCGTTTTGAACCCTTGTTTCTCCCCACGCCAACAGCTACCCGGACCATTGACTCCCTTGTTTTGGAAGGAGAAGCCTATTTTGCGGCCGGTAAGATTTACGACCCAGAAGGGAAGGATGCTATTGATGCCTACTATGATGTCCTTGAACTTCATCCAGATAACGCCCGGGTTCGTGCCGAATTGGCGAGATTGTTAACCTATTCCTCCGCCCTGCTGTCGACCACCGAGGAACGCGCTGAACGTTTATCCCTGGCCAGGCAGGAGATCCAGCATGCCTCGGACTTGGCGCCGGATGATAGTACAGTGCAAGCAATTCGGGCACTGGTACTGGATTGGAGTTCGACGTCTTCTGCTGCCAGCCAGGAAGAAAAACTAGCCTGGATCAACGAAGCTGAGCAAGCTGCCAACCTGGCGATCACCCTTGATCCCAACAACAGTTTAGCGCTGGCTTTTTACGCCGAGGTGCTGCTGGACCAGAATCAAAAAGCCCAGGCTGAAGAACATGCCCGCCGGGCAGTCACCCAGGGACCAGAGTTAATGGATACTCACCGGGTTTACGGCACTGTGTTGGAATCCCTGGGAGAATACCGTTTTGCCATAGAAGAGTTTGAAAAAGCAGCTGAAATTAATCCCAATTTAACTTTCCTTTATATACGGATCGGGGTGATATACAGAGCGTTAAAAGTCTATGATACGGCCTTGGATTATTTTGCAAAAGCCATCACTGTAAACCAATCAAACGGCGTTGAAGATTCCTTGCCTTATATCGCGATTGCTAAAACTTATTCCAGGGATGGTGAATTTTTTATCGCAGCCGTGAATGGCGAAAAAGCCATAGCCATCAATCCCACCAATGCGGACACTTACGGCCAACTGGGTGATATCTATGTCCGGGCTCGCAATTATGAAGGTGCCATGCCTGTTCTAAAATGCGCTGTTGTGGGCTGCACTGCTGAAGAAAATGAAGTGGGCGGGGTTGCTGTTCAGGCCTTGGAGTTAGTAAATTTTGATGTGGCCTATTATTTCGCCCGCTATGGATCTGTCCTGGCTGCTCTCAGCCGACCTGAAGAAAACTACTGCCCTGAAGCCATCGAAATTCTGGCTGAACTAAAAATTGCTTACGGTAGCGATCCTATCTTAATGAGCATTGTGGCGGAAAACGAAGCTATTTGCTTATTATTGGAAGCTACCCCTGCCCCTTGATTCTTTTTCTCAATTCTCATTTCAAATTGCCGCGTAATTGTTATATAAGAATCATGTTAAAGCCTTGGACAAAACTTGACTTTCAATTCGAACAAAGTTATCATAATCACCGCTACTTAGCAGTCAATTCTTTGGACTGCTAACCCACTGATTCAAAGGCAGATAAAACCTGTCCTTGAGGCGGGTTTAGAGCATTTACACAATGTGAATTCTTTTTGATAAGGTAAGGAGTAGAAATCTATGGCAGGAAAGCAGATCGTATTTTCAGAAGAAGCCCGTCGAAAACTACAAGTCGGGATGGATAAACTGGCGAAAGCAGTTGTCACCACCCTCGGTCCCAAAGGCCGCAACGTTGCCCTGGATCGAAGTTTTGGCAGCCCCACAATCACCCATGACGGTGTAACCGTGGCCAAGGAAGTTGAGCTCTCAGACAAGTTAGAAAATATGGGCGCCCAGCTGTTGAAAGAAGCAGCCACCAAGACAAATGACATCGCTGGTGACGGCACCACAACTTCAACCTTATTGGCTCACTCGATTGTGACCGAAGGTATGAAAAACCTGGCCGCCGGATCCAATCCCATGTTATTGAAACAGGGAATTGAAGCAGCTGCTCTGGCTGTTTCCGCAGAGATCGGCAAAAGCGCTATTGACGTAACCACCAAAGAAGAAATCGGCAACGTGGCCAGCATTTCCGCCCAAGACCGTTCGATTGGTGAACTGATTGCTGACGTGATGGACAAAGTTGGAAAAGACGGTGTGATCACCGTTGAAGAATCCAAAACGATGGCATTTGAAACCGAGTACGTGGAAGGTATGCAGTTTGATCGCGGTTACCTCTCTCCTTATTTCGTCACCAATGCTGATGATATGGAAGCAGTTATCGAAGATGCCAGCCTGCTCATACATGATTCCAAGATTTCTGCCGCTGCGGACCTGGTTCCTCTTCTGGAACGATTGGTTCAAATTGGCAAACGTGATCTGGTTATCATTGCCGAAGATGTTGATGGTGAAGCTCTGGCTACATTGGTCCTCAACAAACTGCGCGGTATGATCAACGTTCTCGCGATTAAAGCCCCTGGGTTTGGCGATCGCCGCAAAGCCATGCTGCAGGATATCGCTATCCTGTCTGGTGCAACCGTTATTTCCGAAGATATGGGACGTAAATTAGAAAGTGCAACCGTTGATGATCTAGGCAAAGCCGAAAAAGTAATCTCCACCAAAGATGACACAACTATCGTTGGCGGGGCTGGTGAAGCCGGTGAAATCAAAGGCCGCATTCAGCAGATCCGCAACGAAATTGATTCCAGCTCCAGTGACTACGATAGCGAAAAATTGCAGGAACGATTGGCGAAGCTGTCTGGTGGTGTCGCCATCATCCGCGTTGGCGCCGCAACCGAAACCGAGCTGAAAGAAAAGAAACACCGCGTTGAAGACGCCCTCTCCGCTACACGAGCTGCCGTTGAGGCAGGCATCGTTCCCGGCGGCGGTGTGGCGCTGATCAATGCCACCAAGTCTATTGACAAACTTAAGATGGACTACCCTGATGCTCAGGTTGGTGTCCAGATTGTCCGCAAAGCCCTGGAAGTTCCCTTGAAAAAAATCGCTGAAAACGCTGGTAAAGATGGCGCAGTGATCCTGGAAAACGTCCGTCGTTATCAAGAAGAAAAGAAAGACATCCGCATCGGTTATGATGTCCTCAGCGAGGAATATGTCGATATGGTTGATGCAGGCGTAATCGATCCCGCCAAGGTTACCCGCGGCGCTCTCGAAAACGCAGCTTCCATTGCAGCCATGATCCTGACCACAGAGGCACTGATCGCAGACGAGCCGAAAGACGAGCCCGATATGCCCCCGGGAGGAATGGGCGGCATGGGTGGCGGTATGCCCGGCATGATGTAGTTTT
Organism: uncultured Nitrosomonadaceae bacterium; assembly: GCA_964195965.1. Lineage (GTDB taxonomy): Bacteria > Chloroflexota > Anaerolineae > Anaerolineales > UBA11858 > B10-G9. The sequence continues at coordinate 32,384 of CAXMRF010000008.1, read as the reverse complement.
TCTCCAATTAAGACCTAATGAAGTGTGGATTAAGCATTTATCCACACTTCATTTTTTTTAACCTAAGTGTGCTCTTTTTTCACTGTCTTCCATCAAGTTTCATAAGCAGCGAGTATAATCAAACTTGATAATAATTCCCGTAAGGATATCTTATGAAAAAACACCTGTTTGGTTATCTCTTGCTCCTCTTATCTATTCTTCTGGCCGGATGTAATGCCAATACAGATCAGCAACCAGCGCCCACTTCCGTTCCCCTGGCTAATCCCCAAACGGGCGTATCGGATAATTCCAATCCAGTAATCAAGCCCGAACATCCCATATCTCTGCCTGATGGTTTTGGGATTACTGTGTTTGCAGACGGATTAACAAACTCCAGAATAATGGCCTTTGGCCCTGACGGGCATCTTTATGTTTCTGAACCCACCACCGGACAAATCCTCCGATTGGTTGACGTGGATGGAAATGGCCTTTCCGATGTAGTTGAGGTTGCAGCGGACAACTTATTGGAACCCTCGGGTATTGCTTTTTACCAGGATGGTTCTCTATATGCAGCAGAAACAACCCGGGTTCTCCGTTTATCTGATCCAGATGGAGATGGATATTTTCAGGACCGGGAGGTTATTATTGCCGCGATAGCTGCAGGGGGTCACACAAATCGTTCTCTCGAATTCAGTCTCGATTGGAAACACCTTTATCTTGCAATTGGTTCTTCATGTAATGTATGCATAGAACAAGACGAACGAAGGGCAAGCGTGATGCGGTTTGATGCTGATGGCAGTAATGGCCGAATCTTCACAACGGGTCTCAGGCATGTTATCGGATTGGCTTACAATCCAAATAATAATATCTTATGGGTTGCGAATATGGACCGAGAGGGTTTAGATCCAGGTTTACCCCCCGACACCTTGTATGGAATTTACATCGATGCTGATGGTGGCTGGCCATTTTGCCATGCCGGTCGGATAATTGACCCGGATTTTGGAAAAAAAGATTCTTGTAGTGATGATTTGCTCAAACCAGAATATGAACTGGAATCCCAATCTGCGCCATACGGCATGGATTTTTACTCAGGGGATCAATTTCCCGGGGAATATCAAAAGGATTTATTTATTGCTCTCCATGGAACTGGAGAAGGGGATTCGGCCGTTGGTTATAAAATAGTTCGCATTCAGTTTGGTACAGGAAAACGAGAACCTGTTCAGGATTTCGCAGTAGGTTGGTTGGGAGAAGATGGCATTCCCTGGGGAACACCATCAGATTTGATCTTTGGGCCAAATGGTGATTTATTCCTTTCTGATGATAGCCGGGGCGTAATTTATCGGATATTCTACATCCCCTAGAAAGAACGATCATTATAATAAATATATTAACTAGTGTTATGCTTTTGACAAAACCCCTCCTGCGTGTTAGAATTACCGCGGTTTCCCAAAAGAGGAACTATCCGGCTGGTTGGTTTATCCAGCTTAGTGTAAATGCTCGAAGAAGATAGTTATTTAAGTTTTATCGCAAGATATAATTCTGAATAGGTTTTCAATAGCACTACCCGGCCGGTTTTAATCGTCCGGGTATTTTATTATCAGATACTACACTCTCGGGTATATAATTAATATCAAACCGAGAGTATTTAAAAAGAAGGAAAAGAAATATGAGTAAAAATAAATTAAGAATTATCCCCCTGGGAGGCTTGGGGGAAGTTGGAAAAAACATGATGATCTACGAATACGGAAAAAATATCCTGATCGTAGATGCGGGTTTGATGTTCCCAGACAATGATATGCTGGGAATCGATTACATCATCCCGGACTTTGAATACATCAAAGAAAACAAAGATCTGGTCAGGGGAATGGTAATCACCCATGGTCATATGGATCACGTAGGAGCCATTGCGCATGTTCTGGAAGAAATGAACATCCCGCTTTACGCAACGCCATTGACAAAAGGTTTGATAGAGGTAAATCTCTCAGAAAGGGGATTGTTGGACAAAACCACTATCAATGAAGTGCATGCTGGCGAGATGGTTACAGTTGGACCTTTTGAGGTTGAATTTTTTCACGTCTGCCATTCCATCCCGGACAGCGTTGGCCTGGGGATCACCTGCCCTGATGGCTTGATCGTTCACACAGGTGATTACAAATTTGATCCCACTCCGGTTGACGGATGGCCAACAGATTTTTCAAAATTGGCTGAGTTTTCTGGACGGGGTGTACTGGCCCTGCTTGCCGATTCTACAAATGCGGACAAACCTGGCTGGACTCCCTCAGAAATGATCATCAACGATTCTTTTGACAAAGTCTTCCGAACTGCACCAGGCCGGATTATCGTCGCTTCCTTTGCATCCCTGGTATCCAGAATGCAGCAGGTTGTCGATGCTGCCGACAGGTATGGGCGCAAGATTGCTTTTGTAGGCTACAGCATGAAGCAAAATTCCAAAATGGCAAAAAAATTGGGCTATCTAAAAATACCATCCGACCTTGAAGTGGGCATTAATGAAGCATTAAACATGAAACCCAAAGATGTGGTTCTGATGGCAACCGGATCCCAGGGAGAACCTTATTCCATTATGGGGAGATTAGCCCGGGGAACCAACAAACATTTCGAATTGATCAAAGACGATACAATTGTCCTCTCTTCTCATGCCATTCCTGGAAATGAAGAAACGGTATATAAAACCATTAACTGGTTATTCCGCAGAGGCGCCAACGTAGTTTACGAACCACTTGCCGGTGGAGTTCATGTTTCGGGGCACGCTAACCAGGACGAGATGAAGTTAATGCTCAATATGGTAAACCCTGAATACCTGATTCCTATTCATGGAGAACTGAGACATCTCAAACAGCATGCTGTTCTGGCAGATGAATCAGGTTTCGATGCCGATAACGTTCTAGTTATAGAGAATGGTCAGGTGATTGAGTTTGATGACGGCAAACTTCAAATCAAAGACCGCATTCCAGGCAATTACGTGTTTGTCGATGGTTCCAGGGTAGGAGAAATCGGACCCTCTGTGGTGAGAGAGCGGGAACAGTTATCCAAGGATGGTGTTGTGTTAATTAGCCTGGTACTTGACCAAAAAGGTAAATTACACGAAGAACCTGAGATTATCTCCCGGGGTTTTGTCTATAAACATGATGACGATAACATCATAGAGCAGACCAGTAAGAAAATTTATGAAATCGTTGATAAATCCCATGGTGATCTGCACAACGAACTAGTTCAGACAATCCGATCCTTCCTGTTCAGCAAAACAAAAAAACGCCCGGTTGTGCTGGTAACCATGAACTGGTTGTAGCCCTTCCCTCTGCTCAGGATGACAAAAAAAAGCAGGTTAAATACTGCCTCTAAGTAAAAAAAAAGCAACACTCTCAAGACCAGGAGCGTTGCTTTTTTTATCTTAAAGTGGGGATTCGCTATCTTATTTTGGTAATCAGGATTCCTCCCAACCATATTCCCCGATCAGGGGTACAAAAGCAACCGGGGTCAAATCTTCCCGAACGAACTTCTCGCCCTGGCGTTTGTAAAGGCGCAGCACCTGCCCTCCTCTACCGCCGACAGGCATAACCAAACGGCCCCCATCCCCTAGTTGATCCAGCAAGGGATCAGGCACAAGAGGGGCTGCTGCCGTGACCATAATAGCCTGGTAGGGCGCGAATTCAGGCAGACCATGAGTTCCATCACCCTGATGGATTTGGATATTTTTATATCCCAATTCCTTGATTAATCGGGCGGCACTCTTTTCCAGTGATGGATGTCGTTCAATGGTATATATTTCCCCCGCTAGAAACCCCAAGATGGCAGCCTGATAACCAGATCCAGTACCGATCTCCAGTACCCGCTCATCTCCCATTAACTGGAGTAAATGAGTCATATAAGCCACAATGTAGGGTTGGGAAATAGTTTGCCCTATCCCAATAGGAAGCGGCCTATCCTGGTAAGCATAGTTAACCTGTTTCTCGGGCACAAAATGATGGCGGGGTACATCCAGGAATGCATTCAAGATCCGGGGAGATGTGATTCCCCGGGCTACAATTTGTTCATCCACCATACGTTTTCGGGCTATTTGATAATCAATTTTACCCACTTGGAACCCCAAAAGCGATAAATTAATTCAGCAGGTACGCCATAATCCACCGAGTGGTGGCAAATAATGATTCCTGGTGAGTGCGTTCATAATTATGAGAGGCATCCACACCGGGTCCAATCAGCGCAACCGCAACATCTCCACCGGCCCGCCAATAGGCTTCTCCATCAGATCCGTAAAAGGGATAGATATCCACCTTATAGGGAATTTCATATTCATCCGCCAGAGATCGCAAACGCTGGCTGAGCCCATGATGATAGGGTCCGCCAGAATCCTTGACACACAGTGTGGCATGGAATTCATCTGAGGTTTGTCCTTCCCCAACTGCTGCCATATCTACTGTTACAAGTTCTTTTAAACCTTCCGGAAACCCTGCAGCTGCGCCGTGACCTACTTCTTCATAATTGCTGAAATGGAAGATTGTATCCTGAGCTGGTTGCAAATCCGCCTGGATTAGCGCCTGTACCGCGGCCAGCACACAGGCCACACAGGCTTTATCGTCCAGATGGCGCGAGCGGATAAAACCATGGTTCTGCTCAATCCGGGGGTCAAAAGTCACAAAATCTCCAACCCTAATTCCCGCCTGACGGGTTTCTTCGGCACAGGTGCTGACGATGTCCAGTCGAACTTCCATGGTATCGGCTGTGCGCTCCGTCTTAGCCATATCCTTGCCATACACATGGCTGGAAGCCTTGGTGATAAGAATGGTTCCCCGGACAGGATCACCATTGCTGGAAATCACAGTACAGCCTTCCCCCTCAATCGTGTTCCAGTTATATCCACCCAATTGAGATAACTTCAAACGCCCATTGGCTTTGATCTCTTTTACCATCGCGCCCAGGGTATCGACATGGGCGGTTAACCCCCGAAGTGAAGTCCTAAGATCCCCATTCCAATTGGCAACCAGGGCTCCCTTGGCTGTTCTCTGGAAATTCAAATCTGGAAATTCGGATAATCTTCCTTCCAGATAAGAAATTCCCTCTTCGGTATAACCGGTTGGACTGGGGATGGATAATAATTCTTCAAGCAGATCAAGCAAATATTTCTGATCGATTTCTGGCAGTTTAATCATGGATAACCTTAGACAACCTTTTGTTTTAGTCCTTCAAAATCCCGGATCACTTCACGCCAGTTTTCCTTGATGGGAATAGTGATCCCTTTCTGATAATCGTAGGCGACCTGTATAGTTTTTGCTTCGGCAAAGACCTGCCCGGTTTCCGTTTCCCTGACAATATATTCCATATCCAGGCTTTTATTCCCCAACCGTGATGTGCGCAGGCCCACTTCAACTTGATCTGTCATCAGGATGGGGAATTTATAATCCAATTCTATCCTGGCGAGAATAATACCAATCTCAAGGAAGGACTTTCCGTCCCAGAGGTCAAGTTGGCGCACATAATGAATCCGGGCATGCTCCAGATAGGTTAGAAAAGCAGCATTATTAACATGTCCCTGGGGATCGAGATCACCGTAGCGGACTATAATGGGGTGAAAAAAGCGGAAAGTTGACATGGACACATTATACTTGAAATGACTAAGCTTCTCTTGACAGGGAAGATAATTTTATTGATACTCAATCTATTCAACGCGCAGCGCTCCGGATCTACATCCAGAACATGAGCAGAAAACCAATCTTTGTTTGGGCATCTTAGAAACTCATTAAAGTTTAGTTATTTAGCGTGACTTCTTCCAAATTCATGTATAATAGCGAACCGTCTTTTATTTATTCGTTGTCTGATTTATTGAGATACAAATGGATGTATTAACAAGTTTATTTACTATTCTAATCATCGTCCTCCTGGGAATTCTCAGTCGGAAGTTGGGGATATTTAAAGCCGAACACGCCAAAATATTATCGTCTTTTGTATATTATTTTGGCCTGCCCGCTCTGTTTTTTGTAAAGATATCCAACCTTGATCTTGCTTCTCTCAATCCACAGATAGCTCTGGGTATTCTGCTGCCTACCGTGTTTTTATTGGTCTTGCTGCTGGTTTTAAAATGGATCAAGGTTCTTAAAAAAGACAGCTACATACTTCTCAGTCTTTCGATCAGCCTGGGCAGTTACGCTTTTTTTGGGGTAGCTTTTTTTGAAACCTTTCAAGGGGGAAAATGGTTGGAGAACTCTATCCTGGCGGCTTCATTGCTGGGCGTGCTTGGCATCATAACAACATTGACCCTATTTGAATATGCCAATCAAAAAAATCAACGAAAGGGATTCCTCAGAAAAATATTTACCAACCCCCTGATCTTATCCATCCTGCTGGGAGCGTTTTTTTCCCTGACGGGATTAAAACTAGCATTCCTTAACAACGCGTTTAACCTGGTGGGGCAAACTGCCAGCGCCACCGCAATATTTGTACTGGGGATGTTTATATATGATCGCATATCATTGGAAATCATCCGGCAAGCCCTGCCTTATTCGCTATTTAGAATGGCAGCCTTGCCTATAACTGCCTGGCTTACAATCCGGTTTTTACTGCCCGGGGCTGTAGAAATAAACCAGTTTTTACTGCTTGAGAACAGCATGCCAACTGCCATCGCACTGGTTATATTTGCAGAACGGTATGACTATAAAGCCAATACAACTGCAGGGATTGTCAGCCTGACAACTATCCTCAGTTTTCTGGGTTTAACAGTGGTTTATTATTTGTCCGAATTGATTTTCTAAATGATCCAGATCTGATCTACACCTCGTCCCAGGCCGCGGTTTCCCAGGGGTAATCTTCCACGGCTTTAGCACGCTCCCGAACTTCCGGGTCACTCGAGAACTTACCACGAAGATGATCGGGCAGAAGGACTGCAATCTCTTGCATAATCCTGTTTCCTAAATCATCCAATTGTTCCCTCCGTTCCCGCCCCCTGCCAGTCACCTTTATCGGACCATAAGGTTTCCCGACCCGAATTGTTACTTTGCTTTGATTGCGTAATCGCAGCGGCAGTATCTCATTAAATCCCGTAAACCCAACCGGTAATATTTGTGCTTTTGTCCTGGCTGCAAGATAAGCTGCACCGGGACGGGCCGGACGGAGCATCTCTGCCCAGGCTCCTCCTTCAGGGAAAATGCCAAAAAAACCATTCTGTTTCAGGATATATTCCGCATCCCGAATTGCCTGTCTTGATCCAGTACCTCTGTAGACATAGAGCACACCCCACAAGCGGGGCAGCAGCCTGGCCCATCCAGGAGTAAAAGCCGGATTAGCGCCTGAAAACATTTCTATCGATGGAGGTGCGATATGCAGTAAGGCGATTGAATCAGAAAAGCTAAAGTGATTCCCAGTGATGATTAAGGGACCTTTGTCAGGTATATTTTCTTCCCCTATAACTTCAAAATCAGAGAATGTGTGCAGCGCTGCATGAATCAACCCTTTAATAACTGATCTGGGAATTATTCTGCGAGGATATTTAAAATTTACCATGGTCTGCTCCTTGATCAAAACAAAATCATGATCTACAAAACAATCGCGATCTTTCACTTTGTGGTTCAGTTATTCTAACAAAAAACCTTCCAGGCAGGGAAGGTTTTTAAAAATTCAACTCTCTAATCGTTAGCAATCCCAAAACAAGATCGTATTTCCATAAAATCAAGCGCTGACTGAGAGCAGCGCCTCCAGGGATTTTTTATGCATGATTTTGTTGCTGGCGCAAATACCCCGGTTGTTTTTCAAGGTTCTCCCCTGGGAGAAGTCTAAGGGTTTGCCATCCAGGTCAGTGACAATGCCCCCCGCTTCTTCGACAATAATTGAACCGGCTGCTTGATCCCAAATTTTTTCCCGATAATCCATCCGATCCGGGGATAATAAGCGCAGATAAATTTCGCCTTTACCCGCTGCTAGAAGAGCATATTTTACCTGGCTGTCCATCCGCACCGGGTCAGCTTTGCTCCCCAGTGCTTGCTTAAAAGCATCAACCTGAGAGGTATTGGTGTGACCAGATTCATAGGATCGCATCAACCGGGCATCAGCCGGGCTGGATTCAACAGATACAGAAAGGGAGGAGAATTGGGTTTGGTTTTCCGGATCTCGCAACGATGAAATCCAGCTTCCCTGGCCGCGCTTTGCAACCAGCAAAGAACCATTTCCCCCGATGACCTCTTTCAGATCTTGAGTAATATTCGGACAACCGAGAACCCCTATCTGAACAACCCCTTTCTCAACATAAGCCAGGGCACAAGCATATTGTGCGCCCCTTAAAAACCCTTTTGTTCCGTCAATAGGATCCAGGGTCCAATAATTTTCTCCGGGCTCACCAACCCCGCGATCAATATAATCACAAACCTTTTCCGGAGTGACCCCGGGGATTAACCGCTTAACATAATGAGTAATCTTTTCCAGTGTGTTCCGCTCAGATGGTGAGCGCAGCACATCTGCCGCCTCTTCACCAATCAGGCGATCCCCAGGGAATGACTTCTCCAGCAAATATCCAACCACTGCCTGGGCAGCAAAATCAGCAACGGTAACCGGTGATCGATCATCTTTGGTAAGCGCTTCAGAGACCATCTCTCCTTGAATGTCTTCTGCCAGGCAAGCAGCCTTTCGAACAGCATTGAGAGCAAATTCAACTTTTAAATCATTTAAATTGATCATGAGGATAAACCTGTCTTTGATAATAGAATTAATTCTGGGTCAGCTGCTGGCACACCGGTTAAATCATAAACCATAGCTCCAGTTATCCGTACAGGAATAATTTTCCCTTCCGGCAACGCACCCTCTACGATAACCATGCCATCAATTTCTGGAGCGTCCCTGTAGCTGCGTCCTAATGAAATGATCTCACCGGAACCTTCAACTTCTCCCTGGCCTTCGATTAACACGTCCAGAGTCTTTCCAACAAAATTCTGGTTGATTTGAAGAGAAATTTTTTGTTGGGCGAGCATCAAAGTTTCCTGCCGTTCCTGTTTTAATTCAGGAGGGACAGGATCTCCCATTGTCTCCGAATAGGTACCGGGCTCAAAGGAAAATTTAAATGTACCCACCCGATCAAAACGCATCTCTTCAATAAATTCAAGAAGGTTTTGAAAAGCTTGTTCTGTTTCACCCGGATATCCCACAATAAACGTAGTCCGCAGCGCCAGGTCAGGCATCTGTTTTCTGAGTTTTTCCACTGTTTGGTAAACCCAATCTAAATTGGCAGGCCGGCGCATTTTCTTTAATATTTCGGGGTCAGCATGCTGAAGGGGGATATCTATATAAGGAAGAATTTGATCGGTTTCTGACATCACCTCGATCAATTCATCAGAAATACAACCCGGATAAGCATATAAAATACGGAGCCAATCTACATCCGGAACTGCCGCAGACAAAGCTTTTAACAAGTTCACCAGGCCATCTTTTTGGCCCAGATCGTGTCCGTAATCTGTTGTGTCCTGGGCGATCAAATTGATTTCCCTGACCCCTTGAGATTGCAGAATTCGAGCATCCTCTAGAATTTCTGCCAACGATCGGCTAACCGCTGTTCCTTTGATGGTCGGAATAGCGCAGAAAGCGCAGGGACGCCGGCATCCATCTGCCACCTTAAGATATGCGCTGCCCCCCTGGACATGGGCACCTACGATGCCAGGCGGTGATTGGCCAACTACTGGCGCTTCCGGGAGATGATAAAGTGGTTGGGGATCTTTTCCTTCCCGAAGTTTCTGAACAATCTGGAGAATATCCATCCAGCGACGAGTGCCAAGTATCCCATCAATACCAGAAACTTTATCAATGATCTGCTGTCCATAACGCTGGGAGAGACACCCGGCAGCAATTAAGAACTGGTCATCCCCTTTCATCGCTGCCAGCTCATTCAGGACAGTATAAGATTCTTCCCGGGCAGGTTCGATAAATCCACAAGTGTTAACGAGGATAACATTAGCATTAGAAGGATCATTTTCAGGAACATAGCCCTCCCGCTGCAGCAATTGGGCCATAGCATTAGAATCAACTGTGTTCTTTGCACATCCCAGTGAAACCAGGTGAAATGTATTTTTTTTCATCAAATCTATATTGGAGGAAATAATTACTCCACTTCCTGTGTTGATGTTGGTGTGGGCGTTGTGGTGACATCTGGTGTCGCGCTTGGAAGTGGCGTAGCTGTTATGGTCGGCGTTGGTGTGACAATACCATCAGCGGTAAATACCCTGTCTACCACTTCGCCAAAAAGTCCCATTGTGCCCAAATCCCTTTGGTTATAAATTATTTCTACACCAGCTGCATTTCCAGTCAGAATTTCTATACTCAGTTCACCCCCAAATAATTTTACGCTGCCAGGCACTAGTCTTCCTTCAAAAGCGAGAATATTGTCCACAATAACCCTCACCCAGGTTCGCTGTGAAATTATCAGTTGAACTTGAACCTTCTCGGTCCCTGTCAATCCTGGCGTAGGAGTTGTTTCTGTATTCCCATTCAGATTCTCTCCGTTTTCGATTAGGGGGGTTAAATCAACTTCAATTTCTCCTGGAGTATCAGCAAGGGCTGCAAGCGTTACAGTAGCAGTGCGTGTTGGAAGCAGAACATCTGCCACACCAGGAATGGTTGCTGTGATCCCGGGTGACGATTCTCCTCCCCTCAACATTATTGCACCTGCCCAAATAGAAATACTGCCAATCAGGATAACCACGCCCACCCACAGAATTGTAGGACTGGCCAGAAAACGCCGGAGCCTGATCCGCAGCGAAGAAGGTGCTTTTACTGCCGGAATACCCTCTCTTGATCTTGCCAACTTTTTTTGCAGCACATCAGCATAATTCAGCAACAAGGGTTCAGGATCCAGGCCAAGGAATTGGGCATAATTTTTTACCATTCCTTTTCCCTGGACAGTAGATGGCAATTCTTCCAGATTTCCATTTTCAATGGCAATCAAATATCTTTCAGGAATAAAAATTTGATTTTCCACATTTGGGATGGTGAAACCCAATCTTTCCCGTTGGGTTTTCAGAACAGACCCAATTTCTCCCAGGGGCTGGGGCTCAGCCTCTTTGTCAGGTTCTGGAAGCGTCGGAGAAAGATCGTCAGTGAATTTGTCGTCTTCTTGAATAATTGATCGAAGTTGAGAAAGCAGCGCTACCGAATCCACGTCTAATGCCTGGGCATAAGAACGCAAAAATCCTTTTTGCTGCACAGAAGAAGGCAAGGCTTCCCAATTATCTATTTCGATGGCAGTCAGGTACTTCACCTTCACCTTTGTTAACAGCGAAACTTCGTCCAGGGATAATTTTTGTTTTTCTCTGGCTTCTTTTAAGATTTCGCCAATGGTTCGGGTTTCATCAGTCATATTTCAATACAAAGACCGGTCTGGCCAGCTGCTTGGCTGATTCCAGACCGGTTTTTATTTTTAGGGGAATGATAAATTATGCTGCTTCGTCTTCTTCGACTTCAGCATCAACCTCTTCTGGAAGTTCGGCTGCATCGTCTTCTGTAACCTCAACCTCTTCTGAAAGTTCGGTTTCTTCTGTCTGGTCAACTTCAGCGCTGGTCTCTTCGATCTCTGAATCCAGTTCGCTTTCCATTTCATCAACGGTATCAACCCAACCCTCTTCTGCTTTGATCAATTCTTTCTCAACTTCTTCAAGTGCAGCTTCTGGAGTTTCGCCTTCCCGGAAAACCACGATTTCAATCTCGGGAATTAGGTCAACAGTCAATCGAACAGACACATCATGTTTCCCAATCATGCGGATCGGCTGGGATTCAATCTGCTTGGCCCCAACAGTTACACCAATTTCCTCGCTGACAGCTTCAGCAATCATCTGTGCATTGATGGAGCCGTACAAGCGGCGGGTCTCACTGGCTTTGGCGGCAAAGGTAAATCTTTTACCAGCCAATTGCTCAGCAACGCCACCAAGTTCTTGATTGACCTTCGCTCTTTTGATTGACCCCTGTTTCTGGATGCGTCCAGCTTGTTTTACCGCTCCAGGAGTTGCCAATACGGCCATTCCCTGGGGCATCAAGTAATTGCGGGCGTACCCGGGAGCTACTCTTTTGACATCTCCGGCACGGCCTAATTTATAAACATCTTCAAGTAATAATACTTTCATGGTATCTAGCCCTTTCTCCTTATTAGTGAATAGGTTAAGTCTTCTGCGAAGGGTACAACGCATAAGACGCCGAAAAATTTTACCAGATGGCTATATGACAGTCAATAACAAGCCAGCACAAAATTCCTAATGATAAATGCTTTATTGATGAAACCAGGGTTAGCCACTAGCTGCGGGACAGGATAATCCAAGCCACCAGGCTGATAATTACAATAAGCAACGCGATGAATATTAAACCAGATTTCTCTTCAGCGCGTTGATCCTCCAGGCGCAGTTGAGGGGGCGTATTTAATACCTTATATGCAGGACCACCAAACCAGGTAAAAATTACTCCGCCCAATAATCCACCAATATGGCCCCAGTTATCAATCCCCGGAGATAATCCGATCAGGATATTTATTCCTGCTACCTGGATGATCTGGCGCAAAGCAACTTTGAACTGATCACCAATAAGCTTCCTGTGCTGGTAAATGAAGACACCTTCTGCTCCCAGTAATCCAAAAATTGCCGTGGATGAGCCCAGGGATGGCGCCGAGGTGAAAAAGAAAGAAAACAGGTTGCCCATCATGCCAGCGATGAGAAACAAACCCAGGAATCGAAAAGAGCCAAAGAATCGTTCCACCCGCCGTCCCAAAATATATAACGCGTACCAATTAAATCCCAGGTGAAGCAGGGAGCCATGCAGGAACATCGCTGTAAACAATCGCCAATATTGACCGGCAATTATCAATTCGTTTGACTTCATGCCATAAGCTGCTAACAGGTCATAACCCAAAAAGAGTTCCGTCCCCATTTGAAGTATATAAATGATCGCTATGATAACCAATAAGCTGGTAGTTACAAAGGGTTTCCCGTCAGGAAGTTGAATAGTCACCCGTGGAGCCGGTGGGCTCTCTGTGGGTTCCGGATCTTTCTCCTCACTACTGGAAAAGTTAATTTCTGGAAGGTCTTGTCCCAAATCCATCCGAGTAATTTTCCGACTTAAGTGAATGGGACCGGCTGAGTTGGCGCTAATAGATGGTAAGTTTATCTCGACCTCGGATTGATTCTTCAGATCAAGATATACTTGATTTACAGCTTCTTTGATCCGTTCCAGGGCAACAGGATCTTGAGATAAATCCAGTCCGTATTGGTCGGCAAATTCAGAGAGAATCTTGGTAATCAGCTGCTCGGTTGTTGTTTGATCAGATGAAACGTGTAATGGGTTTGGATTCATAATTCAACAACTCGTTGATGAACTCGCTGTTGTTCTGCAGTGATAATAGCCTCAATCATATCTACGGTTTCATCCAGTTTTTCATCTTTATTAACCACTATGTAATCAAATAAGTTGATCTTATTAAATTCCTGCCGGGTTGTTGCTATTCGCAATTTCAGACTTTCAGTGGTTTCAGTATTTCGTTTCTTTAACCTGTCGATGAGCTCATCTTCATTCTGCGGAGTAAGGAAAATTAACAGGGCGTCCTTGGCCAAACTCCTTACTGTTTCTGCTCCCTGAACATCGATGCGCATGATTACGTTCTTCCCACTGGCAAGCGCCATCCTCACTTGCGATTTGGGAATGCCTTTGTAATCTTGATAAACAACAGCATATTCCAATAATTCCCCTTCATTGATCATCCTTGCAAAATCATCCTGGGAAAGGAAAAAATAATCCTTCCCATCCACTTCGTCTGGTCGTGGGACCCGCGTTGTGGCTGTGATCACAAAATGAAATGGTAAACCCCGGGATTTCATTTCTTCCAACACTGTATCTTTACCAACACCTGAGGGACCTGAGATAACAATTAACAATGGGTTGGGTGGATTCGTTGAAAAAGGCGAAGCTGTTGAGTCTTGAGTCATAATCAAAATTCCTTATCCGGTATAATTGGGAACGAATTGAAATTTCCGTTCCCCCTGGGTAAATATTATGCCAACTTATGAATACCGCTGTATAGATTGTAACCACAAATTTGAACTATTTTTTTCATATCAGGAATATAAATCTGCGGCTATTGTCTGTCCTTCCTGTGGACATACACATTCTAAAAGGATCATTAAACCTGTCCGGATAGCGCGCGCAGGAGGTGATAGCCTTGAATCTCTCGCCGATCCTGCCCAGTTGGCTGGCCTGGATGATGATCCTCAAACACTGGGAAAAATGATGCGCCAGATGAGCCATGAACTTGGAGAAGATATGGGCGCTGAGTTTGACGAGGTCGTTGATCGTCTGGAAAAAGGGCAATCTCCTGAAGATATAGAACGTGACCTGCCGGATCTGGGCGCTGACGGAAGTGATCTCAGCTTAAACCCCGATTCTTAAAAATATCTCTCAGTAACCCCATTCATTCAACTGGTGCTGTAAAATTTCCCTGATTTCTATCTGTACTAAGTTAAATGAACGGGCAGCGTTCACAACTACCCAGCGAGAAGGATCTTCCTCAACCAGCGCCTGGTATCCCGCTCTAACTCTCTGGTGAAATTCAATATCATAGGAATCCAAGCGATTTACTCCGCCAGCATCCAGCCGGCGCTGCAAACCCACTTCTGGCGCCAAATCGAGCAGGATTGTTAAATCGGGGATTAAACCTCCTGTCGCATAATGAATGATCCCCTCCAGCGAAGCCACCGTGTTTTGATGTCCAAATCCCTGATACGCCAGGGTTGAATCAGCATACCGATCACTGATGACTATGCCCCCCTCAACCAGGTGAGGCTTGATAACCTCATCGACCAATTGAGCTCGGGCCGCCTGATATAACAAAGCTTCTGTCCGATCAATCATGGCAGTATTTTTCAAATCCAGCAATGTAGCCCGGATTTGATCCCCGATGGGTGTTCCGCCGGGTTCTCTGGTTCTTAAAATTGGATATCCAGCCTGGAGAAATTCTTCTGCCAGAATATCCAATTGGGCCGTTTTCCCGCTGCCATCGGGTCCTTCAAATGTAATAAATTTTCCTGGATCATTACTCATAATGAATTCAATCTCTCGTTTCAAATTAGAAATATATCAACCCGTCTTACCTATCTTCCCTAAAGATCCTGACCCGTCTATTGGGATCTTTGCCGTAAGAATGCGAGGTCAGTTTTGCCTGGGTCACCATTTGATGTTGTAAACGCCTGATGCTGGATGATGCCGGTGGCAACTCCACCCAGTTTTCCCCTTTTAATACTGCCTGGATAGCCCCCTGAGTTTGCTGAAGGGCCTGTTCATCATTTTTGGAGAGGGTGCCATTCTTTAAATTAAATATGTCTTTTAGCAAATGCTCCATGCGCTTAATGGTATTTGAACGCAGCACATATATTGGCAATCCCAGCTCTTCTGCTTCAGCAATAACTTTTGGATTTTCACGGTAGTGATGTTTCAGGGTAACTGCAATTCGAGCATCCCGGACTTGTTTTTCAATCGTAACAGGTACATTTAAACTCCGGGCTGCCTTTAACATCCGGTCCCTGGCAATGCCATAGGTAAAGATAGGCACAGATTCCAGGTCTTCCTTTTCTGGATGCCAGGAAGGTTCACTATAAGCCAGTTTGTCCTCTGGAACCGGATCAGAGCCAATACTTTGCATGATGGGCTTGCTCGGTGTTTTTTTGATGGTGATTTTTCCATCAGGCGCCCGCGACCTGATCTCCGGAACCAGTAATTCGTCCCGCAGCAGAGAATCAACCGCGGTTGCAACGTCCTGGTGTATAGCCAGGCGGTTCCGGGTTTGAATTTCAACCAGCACATGAAAAGTGGGGTTAGAGCGCCGCTCAAGAACAGTCTTCTGGGTTCCCCGACGCTTGGCTTCCTCGTCGGAAAGAGTCACTGATTCTATTCCCCCAACCAGGTCGGCCAGGGTAGGGTTAATTAGCAAATTTTGCAAGGTATTACCATGAGCAGTTCCAATGAGTTGAACACCTCTTTCGGCAATCGTCCGGGCTGCCCGGGCTTCCAGCTCCCGGCCAATTTCGTCAATAACAATTACTTCGGGGTTATGGTTCTCAACCGCTTCAATCATCACTTCATGTTGTTGGGAAGGTTCTGCGACCTGCATCCGGCGAGCTTTGCCAATTGCAGGATGGGGCACATCACCGTCACCGGCAATTTCATTGGATGTATCCACAATAACTACGCGTTTATTATCAGCCAGAATACGGGCTGCTTCCCGCAGCATGGTAGTCTTTCCTATGCCTGGCCGGCCCAAGATTAAAAGGCTTTTCCCGCCTTCGATATAATCTTTGATAATATCCGTGGTTCCATAAACAGCTCGACCTACACGACAGGTAAGGCCAACAATCTTTCCCAGGTTGTTCCTGATAGCTGCAATCCTGTGGAGAGTTCTTGGCAATCCTGCCCGGTTATCTCCATCAAACGTGCCGATCCGATTAACGACATACTTAATCTCGTTTTTAGTCACCTCAGAGTTGGTAAGTTCCATTTCTTCGTCCGTGAACCTCGCAGTTGGAACCCGTCCCAAGTCAAGAATGATTTCAATCAAGTCCGCGTTTTTTTCTTTTTTCTTAATAGCCCGGCTTATTTCAGAGGGAAGAACCGCAAATAATGAGTCTAAATTATCCGTAATCCGGTGGTTTGACATAATATTTTTCTTAGTTTTTTGTATTGGATATCGGGGTGGTGATATCCGGTTGTTTTTCAAAACTCTGCATTCTAAAGGTTTGCTTGGCATTATAGTGGACAGCCAGTCTTTTCACCACGGCTTTTTGCCGGGGCCCTGGCTCGGCATTTAAACGTTCCAATGCTGATTTTACTCCCTGCTGGTAAGAACGCACACGAAAGTAAATATCCCTGTTATCCCTGTAGGGAAGATTGAAAACCAAGGCACTAATATAGTCATCTATCTGGTCTAAATCTGGAGCCAGGAGGATATCTACTAAAATACCTTTCGGTCCAAATTGGATAGCCGCAAAACCAACAATCTTGCCTTCTTTCCAGCAAATCATGCCTTGCATCCCGGCTGGAGTTGGAGGTGGTTCAACACGCAGAATCTGCACCGGCAGGATCCGTTGATAAAATGAAATTACCGCATCAACATCGCTATTGGATAAAGGTAACCAGGTTTTTTTTCCAGATCCAAAAACGATCCGCCTGGGAACTTTCCAGATTTGCTGTTCTGCATATTGCCGAAACCCTGCTTGATACATGATCTCTTCAGCAGGTGAGTTTTCAGTGACTTCCGCCAGGATTTGGACTGCGCCCTTTTCACCAGCTACACTAACCAGATTAGATACCACCTTGTCAAAAGCGGGATGAGCATCCATTTCATTTGGAGCTAAATATGCAATCCGGGCGGAATGATCATTGCGGTTACAGCATATTTGACCAACCAAGAATGGAAATTGGTGTGAATCAACTCTTTCTACTATTGTATAAAATCCACTGGACGGCGAAATAATTGACAATAAAGAGCTGGAAATTAATCCCGGGTTATGCACAAATTGAAGAGAGTTATCCAGAACCATTTTTTGATTCTGATAACGAGTCAAGGCAGCTAAATCCTTCCAGGTAAGCTTTCGTGCCATAATCTGTTCTTCTCAGTTTCTGATTTTTTCTTCTATCATGTGGATAAAATACCTGTGAACTCGATCATCACCAGTTAATTCAGGATGAAAAGCGGTGGCAAGTAAATGACCTTGTTGAGCAGCAACAATACTTCCGTCTGGCAGTTTAGCCAGAATTTCAGCATCGCCATCTACTGAGGTAATGAGCGGGGCTCGAATGAAAACGCCATGGAATGGGGTCGGTTCTGACGAGATAGTTTTAAGAACCGGGATATCAAGCTCTGTCTCAAAGCTCGCAATTTGTCTGCCAAATGCATTCCGGTCCACAGATATATCCATTAAACCCAGCAATGGCTGGGAACGATGAGCATCTTTGGATAACAGGATTGCGCCAGCACAGGTACCCCAAACAGCTTTTTTCTTCCCAAATTCCCGCAGTGGTTCCAGAAGATCAAAATCAACCGCCAGTTTTCCTATAGTAGTGGATTCCCCCCCGGGGATAATTAATCCGTCCAATCCCTGGAGCTGTTCGGGCAGACGGACTTCTATAACCGCTACGCCAATCCTTTTAAGAATGTCCGAATGTTCATGAAACGAGCCTTGTAGCGCCAGTACTCCTACCGTGAGATCCCCCGGGGCAATAGATTGTCTAGGTGCTTTTTTTATCATTTTATATCTATTGAAGTATCCCGGTAATTACCATCCACGGTCGGCAAGGTGTTCATTTTCTTCCAAATCAGATACATTACGACCAACCATTGCTTCGCCAAGGTTCCGGCTGACTTCCGCCAGAATCTCCGGGTCGTTATAGTGAGTAACTGCTTTGACAATCGCTGCGCCACGTTTTGCCGGATCACCCGATTTAAAAATACCAGAGCCCACAAATACGCCGTCCACTCCCAGCTGCATCATTAAGGCTGCGTCTGCTGGTGTGGCAATACCGCCTGCTGCAAAATTAACTACCGGCAGCCGGCCTAGCTCACGGGTCTCTTTAACCAATTCGTAAGGCGCCCCTATATTCTTGGAAAAAGTCATCAGTTCTTCTTCGGGCAGATTAATTAACTGTTTGATCTCTCCGAAAACTGTTCTGGCATGCCGGACTGCCTCTACAACATCTCCTGTGCCGGCCTCTCCTTTAGTTCGGATCATGGCAGCACCCTCACCGATTCGGCGAAGCGCTTCGCCGAGATTTCTGCATCCGCAGACAAAGGGGGTTTTAAAGGCATGTTTATTAATATGGTAGGCTACATCAGCCGGGGTCAGCACCTCGGATTCGTCAATATAGTCCACTTCCAATGCTTCCAATATTTGTGCTTCTACAAAATGGCCAATCCGCGCTTTAGCCATCACCGGGATGGAAACACTTTCCATAATCTGGATAATTAATTCAGGATCACTCATCCGGGCAACCCCGCCATCTGCCCGGATGTCTGCCGGGACTCGTTCCAGGGCCATAACGGCAACTGCGCCTGCTTCTTCTGCTATTTTAGCGTGATCTGCAGTGACAACATCCATTATCACGCCACCTTTCAGCATCTGCGCCAAACCTTTTTTTGTTGTAAAAGTACTTACTTGAGAATTCATATTTTTCCAACCTCCTACCTGGGAGCTCATCTTTTATTGAGTAGAAAAATCGCATTGACATGAGCCCAAATTCCACACCAAAACCCATCCAGATTCTTTTTTTTGGATGAATTTCAGCAAAACAATTACAATTTAATTTTACCACGCAGGAATTATGGAAGCAAACTTTCACACATGGATAGAAACAGAATCAGTAAAAAGAAATCGGGACGATTCAGGCAGAAAAATCACTCCTTCATCTATTCCGATTGAAAAGGGCTATTTGCATTCATCAGCGCATTATCAGATAAATTATCGATCGACTACATTTATCCTGATCGCTGTCCGAATATTGCCGTCAATTTCTACGTCAATAAATTCGGGAATGCTTACAATATCATATCCATCCTCAGCAAGGTAATCACGAGCCAATGCCAGGGCTTTTACAGATTGGTTCACTGCACTGGCCCCAATAGCCTGAACATTAACTTCTTCTCGCTCACGAAAAATACCTGCAATAGCCCCCGCTACTGCTGAGGTCCGGGACGTCGCTGAAACCTTGATGATGGCCACATTGTCGGTGTCCATGACTTGCTCCCTGGAGTAAGATGTAAGCCGATCTTATAGTATTATGCTATTTCATTGTACAAAAAGCTGTCTAATAAATCAAGAACGCCAGAGTAATTAAGTTTTGGGAACAAATATTAAGTGTAACAACAGTCACACAATCTTGTTGCGGGCTGGTGTACAATAGGCCTAAAGATCTGACCATGGTAAATCCTTTTTTACCAAGAAAACAACCTTTATTCCCGGATGGTGAATTATGTCAAATGAGTTAATTTATATTGAGCAGTTGGAAAACCTGATTGATTCCTTTCCCCCCGACAGCATCCTCAGCCGGACGATTTATCAGGATGATTCCATAAAAACCATTTTATTTGGTTTCCAGCCCGGCCAGGAGCTGTCTGAACATACTGCTGCTGTTCCTGCTTTGCTCCAATTTATCAAAGGGGAGGCTGACCTGATCCTCGGGGAGGAGCACAAACTTGCCAGCCAGGGTACCTGGGTGCGAATGCCAGCCAAACTTCCCCACAGCGTTCACGCAAAAACAGAAACAATAATGCTGCTTTCGTTGTTATTTTAATGGTTTTTACAAGGAGTTAAATGATGAATATTCTTGCCATTGTGTCCGGGGAGTATGGAAACAGGCATGTTCGTAATATCAAAGAGCATGGCCCCAAAGACTGGGAAGTGAATACCTGGCAAACTCCGCCATTTTTTCCACCCTTCATCGACGAACCGGAAGATTTTCTTCCTGACACTCTGCCGGCAGCTGACCTGATACTATCCTTTGCTGAGCATAAAGGTGCAGCGGAATTACTGCCCGATATAGCCAGAATAACTGGCGCAAAGTCCGTGCTGGTTGCAGTGGATGATGAGGTCTGGCTTCCCAGGGGATTGGACCGCCAGCTGCATGGATGGTTGGAAGCAATGGGTGTTAGCTGTGTCACACCAAAACCACTCTGTTCCCTGACTGATACTGAATATGGAGTCACCCGGCACGAAATGGCCGATTATGATGATCCTCAAATTGCTGAGTTTGCCCGGTATTTTGGAAAACCCGAATTATCCCTCGAAATTAATTCTGAATCCAAAACGATAACAGGGGTTGAGGTAAAACGGGATGCAGTTTGCGGCTGTGCCCGGTTTGCTGCCGAGGGATTAATTGGCTTATCCGTTGACGAAGCCGAAGAAAAAGTCGGCTTGCTTCATCACCATTATCCCTGCCTGGCCAGTATGCAAAAACTTCCTCATTTTAATCACGACACTTTAATGCACGTTTCTGGCCAGATATTAAAAAACAATGTTGGCACACAAGTAAAACCTTATAAAACTGTTCGTTCATTTAAACCAGGAACATACTCCGAGTAATACTATCCATTTGCTATTATCCAGGTTTCAGGTCAATAAAAAACATGAGTTCAAATAACCAGGACTGGGTGAAAATTCGGACCTGGTTTTTATTTACCTTTATCCGCTATATTTTCCAGATAATTTAAGTCTGTTATTTTAAATTCCGTCCGATTAATTTGAATTGCGCCCTTGTCAGAAAACTGATACAGGTGACGGCAGACCATTTCCCGTGTTGAGCCAATCCGGGCAGCCATATCGTCCAGGGTGAGATCTCGCGCCATCGTATCCCCTGATTGGTCTTTGAATTGAGCCAGAAGCAGATGTGCCAGGCGTCCGGCAACCGGTTGGAAGGCTAATTCTTCCAGGATTCGACTGGCCTGCATCATGCGCTCAGCCATCAATTGGGTCAAATCCCAGGCAAATTGACCGTTATCAATCAAAATGGGTTGAAGTTTTTCTCTGGACCAGAGCCTAAGACGAGTCTCTTGATCGGCAATCAAGGCTACAGGCATTCCCATACCTTCCTTAAAGAACCCCACACCCCAAAACACATCGCCTTCTTCCAAAGTGGTGACCACCAGGCTTCTCCCTTCTGGAGATTCCTTTATTGCTGTCACATGTCCCTGTTCAACGAGAAACAGATATTGCCAGTCAGATCCGTAATGTGTTATCCACTGATCTTCCGGGTATGTTTTTTCTATACTGCAATCAATCAAATGATCCAATTCTACTTGTGAGAACTTCTCAAAAAGCTGGTTCTCAGATAATGAAAATCTCGTCATAAATTCCTTCTTACGAAAGTGATTTTAATTTCTGCAAGGCAGCCTGGTCTTCCAAAGAAATTTGGGTCCTGGTAATTTTCAGGATGCCGTCTGTTTGAAATTGGTACAACAATCGACAAACAACTTCTGCGGACGTTGCTAAAACTGTGGCGATTTCTTCCAGGGTCATTTCCCGCTCAAAAGAATCATGGCCAGATAATTCCAGATTATCCAATATGAATCCAGCCAAGCGGCTGGCAACAGGTTGAAATGCCAGGCGATATATAATTTCCCGGGCGTCACGCATTGTGGCAGTCAGTTTTTTGGGAATATCCCACATAGCTTGGGGGTATTTCATTAATAAGGGCAGAACAATATCTTTTGGCCAAATATGGGCCAGGGCGGGTCCATCGGCAGAAAGTGAAGCCGGCATGGGCTGATCGTCAAAAAAAGAATGCGCCCAAAACACATCTCCTGTTTTAACTTTGAAGAGCTGATGTTCTTTTCCCCCAGAGGACACCATAGACCAATTCAAGTGTCCTCCAGCCAGGTACACAGCATAAGGCCAGACTTTCCCTTGATGGCATAAATATTCACCCGATGTTAATTTCCTCAACAGTGCATAATCCGCCAATTGCACAAGTACATCAGGCGGAAATTGCTTAAATACATCTTTGCCGGACAAATTGTTAATAAGATCGTTCAGTTTGCCTCCAGAAATCTGGGTACCTTCTTAATAAAAGTCAAGGAAATAATTGATTATCTTTTGTATATTGATTATACAGGAAGATCAAGCTTGACCATCATTATTTTCTTCTCATTGAACCCGATAATAGTCATGAACAAGGAGAGCAAATGTCACCTAACACAGATGTGAACACGAAAAAAATAGTCCTGGGGCTCGTTATTGCAGCCGCTGTACTAATGATTTGCGTTGTACCATTTATGGCTTTTGACATGGTAAATCCAATTTTGGGTTACCAGATTGAACGTATTGCAAAATTCACAGCAGATGGCAATCCCAGCGCGCCACTGCTTACCCTGACAACCTGGCTTGTCAGTTTCTTCTATCCCTTCTGGGGAACTATGAGCGTAATTGGAGGAATCGCGCTGCTTGTGATCGCCAAGCCGCTCTATGAAGGCAAAGCCTGGGCCCGAGGATTATCTTTATTAAGTCTGGCTGTCCCGGCCATGGGCGGCGCCTACATGATAGTTCCCTGGATGAATTTTGTGGGAAGCAAGGAAGGCGGTTTTCCCCCGGCAATAATCATTATGACGATTGGCTTAATCCCTTATTTTGCAGTTCTTCTGGCAGACAAAGGGGATATTAAACAAAAAGCGGTTGATTTCCTGGTATTCATGATGTTAGGCGTCTCAGCCGCAGAGAACTTTGCCAACGGTCATGCAGCATTCAGGATCCTTTATGGGCATCTAAAACGTCCTCTTTTTGCGGAAGGCATTTCCATCACCTATTTTGGCTGGCTCGGATTATGGGTCTCCTTTGGTCTATTGGTCGCAGCCATCTACCAACTGGGTGTACGCAATAAATCCGGATGGTACCTGGCCCTGATGGGCGGCGCCGTCGGCTGCCTGGTTAGCGGTGCGACACATTACGTCCGCCACGCAACCATAGATTACCTGCTTGGGTCACTAATGGGTCTATCCATCGTTGTTATGATGTTGGTTCCTTTCTTTAAGAAACGGCTTTTAGAAGCCTACACAGAGTAAAATATCCATTTTCTTCCTTAGAAAAAGTAATCTGGGACTCAAATACTCCAGGTTACTTTTTTCTTTAAGGTAACAAAGTTGATAGAGTTTTTCACTGTTTGCGTTAAAGCAAAGATAATTCAGTCCTGGTTTGTTAAAATTATCACAACTCGATTTCCTAATTCTATTCATTTTGTTCTACTTTTACGGAGGTAAATAATGCAAGGAACTTCTCAGAAGAACCGCACCATCATGTCAGTCATTGCAATTGTTATTGGTTTAATGATGGCATATCTAATCCCGTTCCTGACCCAAACTTCTCTGGAACGTGTCCTGTTCCATTTGACAGCTCACATTGAGGCAGGTAACCCGGCATTTACCAGCGGGTTGGATCTATTTGATTTCTTCTACCCGGTTTGGCGAGCAGTGATCTTTGTCGCCGGAGCCGCATTAATCGTCATTTCACAAGAAATCAAGAAAGGTACCGAATGGGCTTACCCTGTGGCAGTAACTCTCTTTGCCTTCCCCTCTGTTGGGGGCTTTTTCATGTTTCTTCCGTACGTAAGCTGGGTGCCAGGTTTTCCCCTGCCAATGGTGATTTCCTTCATCGGCTTGATCGGATACGTCAGTTTTATTCTTCTTCAAAAAGCAGAAACCCTGACTAAATGGACCCGCTTGGGCGTCCTGTTTTTCCTGGGCATGTTAACCACACATGCTTTCACCATTGGTGTAGGTGCGCAACGCACCATGTGGACCCGGCCTGGACATCCCTTTTACAAAGATTTTACCTGGTGGCTGTTCGATTGGGCTGGTACAGTCAATTGGGTTGTTGTCGTGTTTCTGTTCGCTGCAATCCCCTTGTTGGCTATGGGAAAACGTAAGGGTTGGTGGTTAGCGGTTACAGGTTCAATCGCAATCCTGATGATCAACGTACCCACTCAGTTCATCCGCACCAAAACTCTGGACTACTTCTATGGCGCACTCCTGGCAATCGGCGTGCTGGTATTCACCTTGGTTCCTTATTTCAAAAAAGCTTTACTTGAAGACGAGAATGTCCCTGAGTAAATTTATAAGGGTTTAGAATAAAATAGAGACGCAGCTTCACCTGGTTATTTCAGGCCCAAGCTGCGTTTCTTTCCACCTAAATCCAAAATCCAATACGGAGAGTTAAATATGAAATCTTTCAAAAATAATGAGAAACTAGGCGCAGCGCTGTCTTTTGTTGGCATCCTGGTCGGTTTTTTGGCTCTATACATAATAGCCGTGACATATATTCCCATCGTAGAAGGGAAAATTCTGGACGGACGACCTGACGAAGCAATCACTGTCAGGATTGTTCACGCCCTTATGGGTTGGATCGGCATGACAGGTAGCGCAATCTGGGCAGTTGTTCTATTTGGTTTTCTCAACAAAAAAGAATGGGCCTGGTCCTTAGGTGTAGTAGCCGGTACATTGCAGCTCCTGTCCGGTTTCTTCCCCATGATTCCACCAGCCAGTATTGGAATGGCAACCCCTACTCTTTGGGTCTTTCTAATCGCATTTGCACTCTGGTTCGGAATGCTCTTCATTGGCGGAGTAAATAATAAAATCATCACCCTCGCTTTCGTTAGCGGTTTGGCTTATGTGATGATCTTCATCGATGGTGTTGGTGCGATCTCACGCTATCAAACCGTTCAGGAAAGTTCCCTAATCGGTTTTTACGCCATGGGTCTGGTTGTGACCTGGTGGGCAGCCGCCGCCTGGGCAGTATTCATTTATTTCCTGGTCAAAGGAAAAGCCTGGACAGTTGAAGTGGGTATTTTTGCTGCCTCTTTGTCAATTATTGCGGGTTTGCCAGTGGGATTAACCGATGTAGTCCGGTTGAGTCGATTTTCTATGTTCCTCCCTGGCCCGTTATTAAGTGCTGTGCTCCTGGTAGTGATCCTACTTCCCGGTACGCAAAAACTGATAAGTGATTGGACTAAAGCATAAGTTTGTTTAACGAGTAGACAATAATGAAGATAAAACCAGATCAATACCCTTTGATCGTTATCGCAACCCTGGTGATATTTACCGTACTCGGGCTGGCGCTCGGATTTGTTCCCAGCCGTGGCGGCTCTGAGGAACATGGGCTAACCCCAACCCAGGTTGAAGTTGCGTCTGTTTATTTGAATAATATTTAATTCTCTCCTTCCCCGGGGGATCTTCAGGTCTGGATTCAAATGCATCGTCCATCCTGACCTCCGGGGTATTCCTTTAAAGGTAAAGGGTAATCAATATAAATGAACTCTAAATCAACGAATTTGGAAAAAAGCAAGTCTTCACTTAAAGTGCGCACAATCTTTCAAGTACTATCTCTGGTAGGTACTTTTTTAATTGGCCTGCGTCATCTCATGCCAGGAGAATCTTCAAGGGGTGGTGCCTTTGATTCCTTCTGCCCCCTGGGTGGAATTGAAACCCTCTTGCCATATCTACAGACCGGGCAAACCTTAAAAACCACCAATCTGCTGAATTTTGCCCTATTGATCGGGGTAGTGGGAGTTTCTCTGCTCGCGGGTCGGGCGTTCTGTGGTTGGATCTGCCCTGTAGGAGCCGCGCAGGAATTTCTAGCTGGGTTAGCCAGCCGATTAACGGGAGGAAATAAAAAGCGCCGGGGGAAAACGGATCGTTTAATTCTGCCCATCAAAATCTCTCAGAAATTTGATCCCTGGCTCCGATCCTTGAAATACCTAATTCTGGCAGTCGTCATCCTCGCAAGCACCTGGACGATTTACCCTCCGTTACGGGAGATCTGTCCCGCCAGAGCGTTATTTAGTTTCCAATTGAGCGCTCCGTTGTTAATTAGCGTCCTGGTTGTATTTATCATCACTTCCATGGTGAACAGACTCTTCTGGTGTAAATACCTGTGTCCGATGGGAGCTGCCCTGGCGATATTTAACAAAATTTCTCCCATGCGGCTGGTTCTCAACCAGGACAGCTGCACCGCCTGCGGCCGCTGCGATCCTGAATGTCCTATGGATATTCAAAACGTACCTGAAAATTTGCGCAGCGCCGAATGTATTCAGTGCCTGGAATGCCTGGAGACATGCACCGTTCACGGATCGATCCAAATTCAATTAGGGTGACCCAAGAAAGCAGAAACTCAAGAATAGTACAAACACGGTTCGTATTAATGCCGAACCGTGTTTGATTATTTAAAGATCAATCTAAGGGGTCCGAGAAAGGTTATACTCCCGGTTTAGGCAGGCGGGACAAACCAATAATCGCGGCGATTACAGAGAATACACTCACAATCATAACTCCCAGTATCAGCCCCCAAGCCCTCCCGTCCAGGATTTCCCACCAATTTTGTAAACTTACTTCCTGAGTCCAAGCATGGTTTCCTTCTCCAGTTTGACTATTCTGGTCAGCCTGATTTCCGGCACCAGCCCATTCAGGGGGACCCCCGCCGTTATCCCCGTGGTCGCTTTGTTCAGGCACAACAGCTGGCATTTCCCCTTGTTCTGAAGCTGATGGTTCGATAGTAATAGTCGGATCTTCCTGCAAATCCTGCGGGGTATCTCCAGTACTGGAAGGAACATTACCCTTTCCCTGGCCCTGGCGCCCCTGTCCCCGGGCAGTTCCAGAAGTGCCTTCAGTTTGCCACCAGGGGCTACCCCCTCCCCGGACCGGTTCTGCCACCTCAGGAGCTGTTGGCTCCCATGATCTGATAAAGCCAACGATGGCTTGAATTTCAGCCTCCGTCATTTTATCTCCCCAGGCAGGCATAGCTGTTTCTGGAACACCCAGGGCAATAATTTGCTGTAAAACCGCATCATTGGTTTCTTCAAGATATCCTTTAACGTTCAAGGATGGCGCTCGTTGAGTCCCCTGTCCTTCTGCAGCATGACAGCGGGAGCAATTTGCAGCGAATAAATCAGAACCCAATTCAAGGGATTCTACAGTCACTGGAACAGGTGTTTCCGGCGCCGGAATTGCGCCTTTTTCTACTTCACCCCATCGTTTTATCAGGGTTAAAACCGCATTCAATTCTTCTAATGTAATCGCGTTTTCCCAGCCTGCCATCAATGTCGCGGGGACCCCATAACGAAGAGTGCGATCCAATTCATCTAAAGATTTATCCCGCACAATTTGATCGTTGAGCGCAGGGGCTAGGTTGGTACCCAAGCCATCCGCACCATGACAGGCTACACACTTCTGGGAATAGACATTAATGCCCAATATCAGTTCTTCGCCGCCAGGTAAATTTGCTAAACCCTCCAATATCACTGGATCGGGCTCTGTTTCAAAGGGGATTTTGGGAGCTAACCCCAAGTTGACAACCCGGTCTCCGGTCTCTTGCCAATCGCCAGATTGAATCAAGTTGCCGAGGACGCCGATTTGATAATCACTCAAGGGGCCGCCATCAGTCTCATTCCAAGCAGGCATGGATGTCCCATATAGTCCCCTGGATATAACTTTATGTAACGTTCCCGAATCTGTTCCAGCCAAACCTGGATTGTCAAGTGCGGGATTAGATCCGATCCCTTCACCCGCAAGACCATGACAAACTGAGCAATTTTCAGCATAGAGAGTCATGGCTTCGTCCAGCTCGGTGTGAAGCTGCGAAGCCTGAGCGGTGAAAATGCGGGATGGTTCGTTAGTAGAATAAATTAATAATCCTGCTGCCATTAAAACCATACCCAGGATTCCAATTGATAGTTCAAGTTTTCGTGAATTCATAAGCTGGTCTTTTTTATGCATAAACGACTTGTGAAGGATCGTAATTTTGTCTTGTAATCGGGTTGCTGGTATCAATCTTGATGATCCCATCCTCTATCAGCACAGGGAACAGATCCAAAGCGCGCGGCGCAGGTGGATTAATTACATCCCCCTCGGTTGTAAAAACCGAATTATGGCAGGGGCAGATAAATTTTTCCTGGACTTGATCCCAGGGGACACTACAGCCCAGGTGGGTACAACGCTGGTAAAGAGCCAAAAAGCCGCCATCCAACAACCGTGATAAGTAAAACCTACCGGACGTAATCTGTGTAACCGAACCCGGAGGAAAAGTATCTACCTCTCCGGCTTCAATTATGCCGCCGAACTCTCCGTCACCGAGCCTGGGTTGCATATAAGCTAAAGTAACACCGCCAATTTCAAGGGCAACCATTCCTGCCAGGGCTCCCCAGCCAATCTTGATAAAATTATTTCGGCTAATTTCTTTTTTATTTTCAGTTTCAGACATAGTATTTCCCATCACTCAGAAATCATTAATAATTAATGTGTTGGCATCATCCAGGGCCAGAAGAGTTCCATCCCCGGTCCCCGGAAGAAAATACCAATTACCGTTAAAATCACCAGGGCGGTAAATAAATAAACGAAAATTACAAGGACATGCTCTTCTACTGTTGCCCTGCTCAGTTTTGTAATCCAGCCAGCCAGTACATATATCCCCAAAAACAGGATGAAAAACGGAATTAACCCATTGGATATCCAGGTTGGCCAGGAGGGAAGCCACTCAGTCCAATGAATGGCATATTCATCCAGTAAAACCCAGATGGGGGTTAATAACAGGGAAAATCCCGCAGACAGGATTGTTAAATAACGGCTCCGCCTTGACCTAAAATACACCCCCACGCTCTTGAGCTCTACATCATAAAAGGGCAGGAGAAACAGAGCAGTGACAGCCAGGCCTGGAATTAAGATCGCCCCAAAAAAGGGATGAAAGTGGAGCAGCAGCTCCTGCAAACCCATAAAATACCAGGGAGCTTTGGCGGGGTTGGGACTTATCAATGGATTTGCGATACCTTCCAGTGGAGCGGGGACAAGCATTGCCCAGAAGAAAATAATTGCCAACCAGGCTATAGCGAACATTAATTCAGGGCGAACAAGATAGGGAATTGTTGTTGCACTTTCCATCTTATCCGGCAGCTCTTCTCCCGGTTTTTTGGGAATTGTAAGGCCACCGTCCTTCCGAATTCGCCAGAAGTGGTAGGACATTAACATAACAACGCTCACCGGGATTATGCTGATGTGGAGCGCGTAAAAGTTAAGGAGCGTGGCCGCCCCAACTTCCGGGCCTCCTAAAAGCAAACGATTTAACCAATCCCCAATCAGGGGAACATAGCTAAGAATGCTGGTCCCGACTGTAATTGCCCAGTAGGCCAATTGATCCCAGGGGAGTAAATAACCTGTGAAATTCGCACCCAGAACTAACAGCAGCAAGGCAACCCCAATCATCCAGTTCATTTCCCGCGGCGGCCGGTGTCCTCCAGTAAAAAATACTCTTAATAAATGGAGCACCGAGGCAACGATTAATAAATTTCCACTCCAGTGGTGCAAATTTCTGACCAGGCTTCCAAACCACACATTGGTGTTTAAATTGATAATATCTAAATATGCATCCGGCGGACTGGGTGTATAGTTCATCTCCAGCAAAACGCCCGTACTCACCAATATAACGGTCAATAACGCTGCCAGGCCTCCTAATCCCCAGGTATAAGTAAATCGCAGGGTGCGTGTATTTACTTTGGTGGGATGAATGTGCAATATAAGACTATCCAGCACCAAGCGTATTCTTCCACGTCTATCAGTCGGAATACCACTGGGAGCAAGTGTTTTTCTCATACGGTCAAACAAATTGGAAGGAAGTTCTTCTGTTTCTTCTGGTTTCATAAAATCTTCTTTATAAATAATTTTTGCTTAGTACTTGCAATTAGGCCGACAGCTGCTTGAATTTAATTATTATTCTACAGTTAACATACAATATTTGTCAATTCTGTTTTTTTGATCCTGCTGGCCTGGAGATGAGCAACGGACATCATTCAAAACACAGGCAAGAGCAATAAGATATTGTAATAGAGCAATTTGTCAATAAGAAAACAAAACTGGAAATTTTCAGGTTCCTTCCTTGTAGTTTACACCAAATCTAAAGGGCGCTGCTTCCTGCCCAGAGAGGTCTGCCAGATTCGTCTCTGAGAACCACAGTCTGCCCAGTACTTAAATTTTTAATCTCCATCGTTTCAAACTCGCCGTTTTCAAAAAAACCTTGCAGAACAATCTGGTCTCCAATATGGGGATCAAAACCCAACTCCAGGGCAAATCTCCAGGCCCGGTCAGCAATTTGGACAATTTCTCCACTGCCAGTTCCCATCTGCATCTCATCCGTGGAGAAGAACTGGATCACACCGGAAAGAGAAACCCCAAGGTGGTCTTCATCCTCTCCCAATCCAGAATCTTCCTGGTCAGCACTGGTTTGGGATTGACCAGTGTTAATTTCTCGTTGCCCATTTCCCTGACCACCCCGGGGTTGAGCAAATACACCTTCCTCTGTTTGCCCATCAACCTGACTGATGTTTTGGTCTGTCTTTGCCGAAGTTCTGATGACACCTCCGAATACCAACAACCCGACCAGCGCTGCATAACCCGTCCACATTAATATTTTTTTAACCATTTTTACCTCTACCTTGAACTTTCTCTTTTTAATCAGCACTTATAAATTATCGTCAGCCGAAACAATGGGGGTTCTTAGATTTTGATCCCATTGTTTGACATGAATATTTTCAACCAGCGCTTTCCAATATTTATTGAGAACTTTTACCACCCATTTCCAGTGAATTCCAAAATGGAGAATGCCCACCGCGGTCATAACCACACCGCTCCAGGTATGAATTAGATCCCAGGCCAGCGGGGTAAATATCCAAACAGGGGCGCCAGCTGCTGATCCCAAGGCTGCAGGCACCAGTAGGAAATATACGCCGCTTAAACCGCAGATCAATCCGCTTATCCCGATCAAAACATTGATAGCCAGGTTAAACCGACTGAATTTATTCAGTTTGCTTTTACCAAACAAGGATCGAAATCCCGTTTTTGTCATCTTGACAATCCACTGCCAGTGGATAGGGATGTGCAGGGCTGCCAGGCCAATAATAATTACACTGGCCCAGATATGAATATCACTCCAAGCATGACGCTCAAAAATAATATTTATCCCATAATATAGATTCCGCCCTCCCTGGAAACCGCCCACAGGCAAAAATAAGAAGTAAATCCCTGAGAGTACTGAAACCAGGGCAGAAATCAATAAGGCCATATCCAGAATAATATTATTCCGGGTTTGTGTTGAAAAAACTCTTTTTTTATTTGTTGTTTTCATTTTTATCTCCCAATTTTCCTCAGAAGCGTATCTATAAGGTTCGCTTAAAACACTAAGATCTTACCGGGAGAATAATTAGATAATAATAGAAAATTATGAAAGAATTATTAAGTTTTCTGACCGTTGCCTCCCCGGCCTAACCCCCTACTCAGGGGTGATAAGATGAGTTTCCCTCAGCATTTCTAGCAGCTGGATGGGTGTTTTGTAACTTAAATCACAGACAAGGTAGCTACCTTCGATAATAATAAGATAGCTTTCAGATGGTTTATAATTTAATAGCACTTTTATCCATTCATTATTCAAAGGAGTATTCTAATGACCCTCGATCTAATGTTAAACCTTGATGGCTTGGTTCTTCTCTTAACCGGCCTGACAGCTATCTATCTTCTGTATTATTTCTATCAGCGATACCAGGCAAAAAAAGCACTTTATGATGTCTACTACATGATGGGATTTGCCGTGCTGCTGGTCTCTGGCCTGCTGTTGATCTTTTTCGGCTGGGGCATCCTGGCGTCCCCTTATGTGCTTACCGTTGCAACACTGATCCCACTGGGCATTTCTATGGGATTGATGAACCAATTTATGCCTGATTACAAAAAAGCCTATTCCTGGTTCGCCCTGGTAGGGCTGCTGGCGATTGCATATACCAGCATTAGCGGGCATTCACTAAAAAGCATTGCGGTTCCTGTATTCCACGGTGTGGCCGGCCTGATCATTTTTGGATTGCCTCTTTATAAATGCTTCGTCACCAAA
>CAXMRF010000007.1:0-48419 GCA_964195965.1 uncultured Nitrosomonadaceae bacterium | reverse complement strand
TAAATCCGTAAAGGCTAACGCCGCCTCCGGAAGCACCAAAGTAGTCAGCCATAAATGGATAGGTTCCGGCCTGAACTTCTTCGGCAACGCGAACAAATTCAGGTCCCCAGACCCAATACGGAGCGGTCAGGCATTCATCAATGGTGCAGGAGCCAATCCAGTCATAGGTGATGCCGTAGACGCCCTCGCGGTCTGCCGCTGCCAGAGCGGAAGCCGGGGTGTCTGCACCAGTCATAACAACATGGGAGCCAGCGTCAAAGAGAGAATCAGCGCCTTCTCGTTCCACGATGGGATCGTGCCAAGTGAAGATCCAGCGAATGTCCACATCACAATCGGGGCAAGTTTCCTGGACACCTAGAGCATAAGCGTTGAACAGGCGGGTTTCTTCGGGGATCGGGAAGGTGGCCATTCCGCCAACACGAGTGGCGCCATCTGCCTTGGCCCGGGAGCCTGCGATCATACCTGCAACATACTTCATGACTTCCATTTCGCCAAATAGATTACCGAAGTTGACGCCATCGAATTTGTACCCGGAAATGTGCACAAAACCAATGTCGGGGAATTCTTCAGCCACTACTTGCATGGGGTCCATATAACCAAAGGATCCACCAATGATCAGGTCAAAACCCTTACGGGCCAACGCGCGGAAAACCTGCTCGGAGTCAGCGCCTTCTGCGACCAACTCTACATAAGCGGTATGAACGCCATCCATATTATCCTGGACGTAGTTGATACCTTCCCACTGAGCCTGTGACCAACCACCATCATCGTGGTTGCTGAGCATCACAACGGCAACGTTGAACTTGCCCTCTTCAGCTTCAGGAATCTGCAATCCACCATCGGCTGCTGCTTCTTCCACAACTTCTTCTGCCACTGCCTCTTCTTCTGCAGGTACATCAGCTGCAGGTGCCGGCTGACAAGCTGTGAAGACGAATGCTGCAACCAGCATCAGACTAATCACTAACCATAAACTTTTCTTTCGCATTTTTTCTCCTCTACATAAAATTGAACTACATTCAATTTCTTGCATAACTTATGAGATATAACCACCTCCTTTTAACTTCTCTGACTCTGCTAAATTCAATAGATAACTACTGCAATCATAGTATAACGATTAAACTTCTCTTTCGCCTTAAGAAGATTATCCTTTAAGGTTTCTGGACATCTCAAATTCTTTATTACCATGTTCCCACTGCTGATTAAGGGATAATACGGGTCCCGGTTTCTCCTCGTAAGGCCCGGCCAATATTCTCCGGATTGGTGACCAGGGCTTCCTTGCCGCCCTGCTCCAGGAAACGAACAATCGCTCTGATTTTTGGTTCCATTGAACCTTTGGCAAAATGGGTACCTTCAGCCAGGTATTCTTTGGCTTCTGCGACAGTCATTTGGTCAAGTTCAACCTGATCAGGTTTCCCAAAATTCAAGGCTACTTTTTCAACAGCGGTTGAGATCAACAGCATATCTGCTTGAATCTTGTTAGCCAGGAAAGCTGAGGCAAAATCTTTGTCTATTACTGCTGCTGTTCCTTTAATTCCCTCGTCCGTAGCAATCACAGGGATTCCGCCGCCGCCAACGGTTATGGTAACTGTGCCGGATGCAATCAAAGCTTTAATGGCTTCCAGTTCCATAATTTCAACAGGTAAGGGAGATGCCACAACCCGGCGCCATCCCCGTCCTGCATCTTCAACAATATCCCAGCCCAAATCTTCTTTTCTCTTCATGGCTTCATCTTCTTCCATGAAGGTGCCAATCGGTTTGGCCGGAGTCTGAAAGGCGGGATCATTGGGGTCAACGCGGACCTGGGTGATCACAGTCGCGGCGGGTTTGTTGATGCCGCGTTTTTTTAACTCATTTTGGATGTTCTGCTGAAGGGAATAACCAATTGCGCCCTGGCTATCCGCACCACAAACATCAAGGGGCAGCTCATGCATGCCTTCCACTTTTGCAGCAATTTCTGAACGCCGTAAAATAAATCCCACTTGTGGACCATTGCCGTGTCCTACTGCAATATCCCAACCGGCCTCAATCATGTCCACCAGGTGAAGAGCAGTCTCTTCGGCAGCTTTATATTGATCCTTTACTGTTTGGTGCTGTTTGGATTTAATGAGTGAGTTTCCACCAATCGCTACAACTGCTATTTTTTTCTTATCTGTCATCATCATCTCCTACCACATCGTCAAAGCCATCACGGCTTTCTGGGCATGCATCCGGTTTTCAGCCTGGTCAAACACAACAGACTGAGGACCATCCATCACTTCACTGGTAACCTCTACATCGCGGTCAGCAGGAAGGGGGTGCATGTAAATGGCATCCTTGTCAGCCAAGGCCATTTTTTTGGAATCAGTAATCCAATCTTTATATTTATCCTGAATTTTCTTGCCTTCATCTGGATCCTGAGTGGTGAGTAAGGGACCCCAGGATTTGGCATAAACGATATCAGCATCCTTAAATCCTGCTTCCATATCGTCGACAACTTCAAATTTGCCGCCATATTTATCTGCCTGTTCCTGAGCCTGTTTCATAATTTCCGGCATCAGTTTAAACTCTGGCGGATGAGCTAAAGTTACATCCAACCCAAAACGGGGCATTTGTAAAATCAGCGACTGCGGCACAGACATCGGTTTAAGATAAGAAGAGGCATAAGCCCAGGAAACAACAATCTTCTTCCCTTTGAGATTCGGACCTTTTTTCTCAAAGATGGTCATAATATCTGCCAAACATTGGTGCGGGTGGTAAATTTCACACTGCATATTCAATACCGGCACACGGGATGCAGAGGCCACATTGTTCAGGTAATTATTTCCTATGCCCCAATCAACGTGTCGAATGGCTATTCCATCAAAATATCGTCCAAGTATTTCTCCCAATTCTTTTTCTGTATCACCATGGGAAACCTGTGTTGTGCGGCTTTCCATAAAGGCAGCATGTCCGCCCAGCTGAGCCATACCGGACTCAAAGGAAGCCCTGGTTCGGGTACTGGAAAAGAAAAACAGCATGGATAAGGTTTTATCCACGAGCAACGCGTGCCTTTCACCCAAGGCCCGCTTTTTCTTTAAATCCCAGGCCACACTTAAAACAGTTTCTACTTCTTCTTTTGTAAAATCCAGGTCTCCAATTAAATCACGACCCCGTAAATCAGATATCATTATTTTCTCCTTTTTTCAGAACATACCTTCAGCAGGCAGATTGTCCCTGGACAATCTACCTGGTTTTAACATTTCTTACTTTTTACTCTTCTACGCCCAATACCAGGGCCAGGAGAGCCATACGCATCACAACACCGTTGAAACCTTCCTTCCAGTAGCGAGCCCAGCGGGTCTGATCTACATCGGGAGGAATCTCGTCCATCCGGGGCAGGGAATGCAGCAGTACGGCATCAGATTTTGCTTTCGTTTCCAAAAGTTCTCTGGTGATCTTGAATTCCGGTGGGGTCGTAGGCACCTCGCCATCTCGCTCATCACGGGATTTGGTGTAATCCGGCTGGACAACAGGTTCAACCAGGATAACATCAGCATCTGCAATCACTTCGCGAACATCGTCGCCTTCGGTGAAATTCAAACTATTTTGTTTAAAATCCTCACGATACTCATCAGGCAAGTTCATATCTTTGGGGGAAATAAATGTAATTGGGCAATCGAACTGGGTTAAAGCATGTCCGAGGGAATGCATTGTGCGCATCCGCATATCACCAACTGCAACCCACTTCAATCCGTCAATGCGCCCTTTTTCTTGCATGATTGTGTACAGATCAGTCAAAATCTGGGTAGGATGTTCACCCCAGCCATCACCACCATTGATGATCGGAACGCTAACCCATTTGGCTGCTTCCTGGGGAGCGCCTTTCATGAAATGGCGCATAACGATGACATCTCCATAATTCTCAAGCATTTTAAAGGTGTCTTTGATGGACTCCATGTAAAAATCACCCGCACGGGTCATTTTCGCATCAGCAAAACCAGTTACCTTGCCACCCAGGCGGAGCATAGCAGATTCGTGAGCCAGGCGAGTTCTTGTGGAAGGCTGATAAAAAGCAGTCACCATGGTTTTTTCTTTCAACAGATCAACATTCTTCCTGTTGTGGGCAATGGGCGCCAATTTTTCAGCAACTTCAAAAACCCGTTCAAACTCGTGGCGTTCAAAATCCTTCAATGAAATAATATTTCTTCCTGCAAAACTTCTCATGATATTTCTCCTTATTTGGTTGAAAACAATTTCTAAGATTTGATCTTTCTTTTTTGCGATAATTCTTCCAAATTATTTAGTCAATTTCCTCCCGAACGACACTGTCTAGATTTGATCGCCCACCCGGCGAACAATATGAAAATGAAAATATCCCGGTAAAAAGTAACTGGAAGAGGAATCAATAATCCTCCCCCGGGTTGAAAATAACAAGGATGAAAAAACCAGCAACGGGTCGTGTTCCTCAATTTCCAGGGCGCTGGCGATTTCTGCGGGCGCTCCGATTGCACTGATATCACATTTTGAACTGGCGAGAGGAATATCAACCCGCCGGATTAACATATCCAAAACTGAACCGGTGAATTCCTTTCTGACCTCATCCTCACTAATCACATCAACAGGTAAATTGTCTTCTAAATACGCCACCGGGCGATTTTCCGCCAGGATAACGCGTGATACACGAACAATTTCCTCATTTTCTGGCAATTCCAATATCCTTGCCAGGTCCGAATCAATTATTTCACTGCACACCTGCAAATCACCCATAGAAACTGCTAGACCGATTTGGTCAGCCATGGTTTCCAAACTGATCAAATTTTCGAGGCTGCTATCAAAAACATTGGTGGGATGAATGACAAAAGTACCCACGCCCTGTTTTTTTTGTAGAAGCCCACGGGTTTCAAATGTACGCATTGCTTCCCGAAGCGATGCCCGGGATACACCCAGCTCCACAGCCAACTTTGGTTCAGACGGCAGCCTATCTCCAATTTCTGTTTCCGAAATCATTAATCCGAGCTGCTCATGAAGCGACCTTGAGACGTCATTATCTTTAATCAAGCGCCCTCCCCTTCAATAATAGGCACAAAGGCGAATTTCTCTACATCCACTAATCCCAAATCTGAAATTCTGAGCGCAGGGATCACTACCAGCGCTAAAAGGCTCAGCTGCATATTAGGATTTTCAAGTACACATCCACAGGCCTTAAAACCTTCCAACACACTGGCTGCTTCTTCTGCTACCAGATCCGCTCTCTTTGTAGACATTAATCCCGCTATTGGAAGCGCCACTGCGCCAATCACTTGACCATCCTTAATGACAACCTGTCCGCCATTCATCTCAGCCAGGTGGTTGGCAGCTAATGCCATCTGTTCTTCATCAGTGCCAACGACAATCATATGATGGGAATCGTGGGCGACTGTGGATCCGATTGCGCAATTTCCTTCAAACCCGAAACCCGAAACAAGACCAACGACTACACCGCCAGTTCCCTGGTGACGCTCGACCAGTGCAATTTTCAGCAGATCCTTTTTTAGGTCAACTTTTATCTCACCATCCTGCACCTCGACAGGAATTTTTAAATGCCGGGTTGGCGCCTGGCCTTCAATAACCCCTATGACATGGGCAATCGCAGAATTAACAGCTGTCTTTTCATCAACAACAAGCCGGAAATCTTCTGCTTTTAGCGGACCCTTCATATTAACTGAACGTGTTGCCCAGGCGGGGGTTTCACTTTCTGGCAGATCAATTTGCCATTCCCCGCCTGCTGCCAGGAGTTTTCCTCTGGCAAAAACCTTTTCGGCCTGAAAGTCTTTCAAATCCTTCACCAGCAGAATATCAGCATATCTACCCGGAGCAATTTGACCGATCTCCCGGGTTAATCCAAAATGTTCCGCCGTGTTGATGGTTGCCATTTGCAGTGCGGTCATGGGATCTATACCTAATCCAATCGTATGCCTTAAAACGCGATCCATATGTCCATCATTCACCAGGGTCTCTGAATGGGAATCGTCGGTGCAGAGAATAAAATGGCGGGAATCCAGCCCGTCTTCAGTGATGGCTTTAATTTGCTCTTCCACGTCCAGCCAGCCAGAGCCGTATCTCAGCATGGCTTTCATTCCCTGACGAACCCGGGCGACTGCATCTTCTTTCCGGGTTCCTTCATGATCGTCTTCAGGTCCACCGGCTACATATCCATGAAAAGGAATTCCCAGGTCAGGTGCGGCGTAATGCCCGCCAATCACTTTCCCTGCGTCCCGGGTGGCCGCCATTTCAGCATGCATTTTCTCATCGCTGAAATATACACCAGGAAAATTCATCATTTCTCCGAGGCCAATAATCCTTTCCCATTCCATGGCTTCGACTACATCTTCGGGATCAATCGATGAACCCGGAGTTTCCAATCCTGGCGCAGAAGGCACACAGGATGGAACTTGCACCCAAACATGGATGGGTTGGGTTTTAGCTTCTTCCGCCATCAGCCGAACGCCTTTTAATCCAAATACGTTAGCTATCTCATGTGGGTCTGTGAACATGCCGGTTGTGCCCCGGGGAGCGACAGCCCTGACAAATTCTGTAATTGTGACCATGCCAGATTCGACATGCATATGTCCATCAAGCAAACCAGGTACAAGGTACATTCCCTCAGCATCGATCACTTCGGTTTGATCATCGATTGTGTGCGAAGCATCTTCACCCACAAAAGCAATTCTGTCATCAAGCACCGCGATATCAATCCCGGATATGAATTCCCCGGATTGCACACAGACCCACACACCATTTCGAATCACAAGGTCTGCCTTTGCTCTACCCATAGCAACGTCAACTAAAGATTTTGTTCTCAGGCTGATTTTTTCTCTACTCATGTTTTGTCTCCCCAAGATCATATCCATCAATAACAGGTCAACATTCATTTAATTATCTAAATACATTTCTCAACCCATGATGGCATTAAAATAGTCCCCATTAAATCAAGAATCTGATCAACTTTTGAAGGCAATTGATCAGATATTCTGACTTTTCGATAATTCCATCCCGGATAAAAAGTCCACCATCGCAATTCCATGACGGTGATCATCCAAAGTTACCATGAAGTACGCATTAATTACCGGGAATGTGGGCATAAAATTACCTGATCCTACTAGTTGTCAGACAAGTTCAAGTTTAACAAAAAAAACTTCTTCTGTCAATTGTCTGACAAGTACTGCAGAAAAAGATATGATTTTAATCACATCAAGTATATTTCGGAATAAACTAACTAAAAATAAGAGAATTATTTGGCTGGAGCGAGAGGAGAACGTTAGAACCAGAGGTTCAGTAAGGTCCGGGTAAATTCAGGATTTATTAACGAAAAAACTATTATGCTCAATGCGAGGATAAAACTAAGCAAGGCAATAAATGCCAAACATCCGCCTCGATCGATTCTTTTCCTGATCCTGGGTGTTTTTTTCTTATCAGCCTGAACTCTTTGCCCACTTTTAATATTCTTCTTGGTTATCTCTTTTGTTTCAATTCCACGAGAGATCACACCGGGAGCTTTTTTTGGATTCGTCTTCTGGGAAGGTTTTGGTCCAACGGGATCAAAACCAAAATTAAAACTAAACCGACCGCTTTGCGCTTTCAGCAACTCATTTTTAAACTCTGCAGCCATTTGAAAGCGGTTGTTGGGATGCACCTGGAGGGCTTTTTCAACAGCCTCTGCCACTCGCTTGGAAATTTTTGGATTCCTTTCACGGACCGGAGTAAGTTCTTCCTGGTCCATTGTCTGAGCCAGGCTGTCTTCCGGGGTTAATCCTGTCAAAGCAGTGTATAAAGTTGCGCCGAGAGAATAAACATCTGTTCGGGCATCTGTCCGGGCAGCGCCATATTGTTCCGGAGGTGAAAAACCCATTGTCATTGCGCGGGCGCCGGTTGTAGTAGTTTGATCTCCGTGCATTTCTTTTGCAAGGCCAAAATCCACCAGGTAAACTCCCCCACTGGGTGTAATCCTGACATTGGCAGGTTTAATATCCCTGTGCAGAACCACCGGATCTCGAGAGTGCATATAAGACAAAGCATCACAGATCGCAGCGCCAATATAAACAACCTCTTCCTCTTCAAAAGGACCTATTCTTTCCAGTCTCTCCTGAAGATCTTCCCCCTCGATATAATCCATAATCAGGTATTGACCCTGATCTTCAATGGTGAAATGATCGGAAACTCTGGGCAGGTTTACGTGGCGCAGATTGGCAAGGATGGTGGCTTCGAGGCGGAACTGTCGGGCATAATCTTCAATGGTAAACA
The DNA here is from genome assembly GCA_964195965.1 of uncultured Nitrosomonadaceae bacterium. Classification (GTDB taxonomy): domain Bacteria; phylum Chloroflexota; class Anaerolineae; order Anaerolineales; family UBA11858; genus B10-G9. The sequence continues at coordinate 40,181 of CAXMRF010000007.1, read as the reverse complement.
GATTCTCCTTCACGGCGACTTCTAGACCGAGGTTTTCGTCCACAGCCCGGAAGATAGAACCCATCCCACCGTGTCCAAGGACCTCGATGATTCTATAGCGTTCGCGAAGGAGCTGACCTTGATTAAGCGACATCTGGATTTATCTTTAAATATCCAAATTCCTAACTTCATTGGCGTGAGTGATAATAAATCTTTTCCGGGGAGGTACGGATGATCCCATTAACATATCAAAAGTGCGATCTGCCGCAGCAGCATCTTCTATTGTGACTTGCAAGAGTGTTCGTCTTGCAGGATCCATAGTGGTATCCCAGAGTTGGTGCGGGTTCATTTCACCCAAACCCTTATAACGCTGAAGCTGCGCTTTGTCGGGGGTGAGACCCAATTCTAAGAATAAATCCATCTTTTCTTTTTCAGAATAAAGATAGGTTTTTTTATTCTTATAGGTGAGCCGGAAGAGAGGCGGCTGGGCAATATATAAATGCCCGGTTTCAATTAACGGCTGCATATATCTGAAAAAGAAAGTCAATAACAAGGTGCGGATATGGGCGCCGTCCACGTCGGCATCCGTCATGATAATCACTCGCCCGTAGCGTAGCCCTTCAATATTAAATCCTTCACCAATACCCACTCCCAAAGCTGAAATCAGGGATTTTACTTCGTTATTGGCCAGGATTTGATTCAGCCGGGCGCGTTCCGTATTAAGGATTTTACCCCGCAATGGCAGGATAGCCTGGAAATGTCGGTCTCTACCCTGTTTGGCAGACCCACCTGCAGAATCACCCTCGACTATATAAATTTCAGATTCCGCGGGGTTTCGAGATGAACAATCTGCTAATTTTCCCGGCAAGGTCATGCTTTCCAAAGCTGATTTACGAATTACCAGATCCCTGGCTTTACTGGCAGCTTGTCTGGCGCGGGCTGAGGTTAGACATTTGTTAACTATCGCCTTTGCTGCTGCTGGATTCTCCTCGAGAAAAGCTTCAACGCCTTCCGCAACAACTTGCTGAGCATGGGTTTTAACCTCAGCATTCATCAATTTCACCTTGGTTTGGCTTTCAAACTGGGGTGAGGGATGTTTCACACTGATAATTGCCGTTAAACCCTCCCGAGTATCATCTCCTGATAAGTTAGGGTCAGAATCCTTAAAGATTTTTTTGCTGCGGGCATAGTTATTAATCGTCCGGGTGATCGCAGTCCTTAATCCAGTGAGATGTGTTCCACCGTCATGCGTGTTAATTGTATTGGCAAAAGCATAAATCGATTCTGAATATGCATCTGTGTACTGGAAAGCTGCGTCAATGACAATATTTTCAACTTCCTTCTCAACATGAATAACCGGATGAAGTTTTTCCCGATTTCGGTTCAGGTAACGTACAAAGGAGGTTATGCCACCGTCGAAGTAAAAACTCATCTCCCGGTTGGATCTTTCGTCAGAAAATTTGATTGTAACCCCGCGGGTTACAAAAGCCATCTCTCGAAAACGTTGTACAAGTGTTTCAAATTGATAGGCCATCTCCTGGTCAAAGATGGTTTTGTCATATAAAAAGGTTTGGGTAGTACCGGTTTTGCCTTTCGGGGCATCACCGACCACTACCAGCTTGGTCACTGGCACACCTCTTTCATAACGCTGATGATATTCCTTTCGATCACGCCAAACCCGGACTTCAAACCATTCGGACAATGCATTTACCGCTGAAAGGCCAACACCATGCAAACCGCCTGAGACCTTATATCCCCCACCACCAAATTTACCACCCGCATGCAGCATAGTCATCACCAGCTCCAACGCTGGTACTTTTTTCTCGGGATGTATGCCCACAGGAATACCGCGTCCATTATCAGAAACGGTTACGCTTTCGTCTTCATGGATGATAATTTCTATTTCATCACAATATTCCGCCAGGGCCTCATCAATTGAATTGTCAACCACCTCATATACCAGGTGATGCAATGCTTTTATATCAGTCCCGCCAACATACATACCAGGTCGTAGACGAACAGCTTCCAACCCTTCCAAAACCTGAATATCTTTTGCATCATAAGACACTTTTTGTTTCTTATTTGCCACAAAACCCTCCCACAAGTATCACGCAAAACCGCATCATACCATGCTAAATATTAATTCTCTATCGCCGGACGTTCTTCAATGTCTGTGTTCGGAATACTCATTGCCTTCATTTCTTCTACCCAGCGATTCATGTCCTGGTAATACACAAAACTGGCAGAAAGCATTCCAGTTGTTACAAACGCATGGCCGATGATGCTGATGATCATCAACCAGGAAGTTTCAGGGGAAATTTGCCAAACCATATTTAATCCCTGGTTCACCAGAATTGCCAGCATAATGAATAAACTAGTCTTCAAGAAAGTCAAGTTGGTCAACCGGATGCTGGACAGCAGTGATTTCCAGGCTTTTTGTCCCTGGGAAAAAATCCCATGAGGAGAAAAGAATAAAGGAAAAACCAACCAAAAGGACATAATGCCAAACAGAATAATAACAATCTGTCCCAGGGAAGGGCTAAAAAATGTAATCCCTGTAGCAGCGCAGCTTCCTACCACCAAGATCGCTGTAAAAAACACCAGCCAATATAAACTTAACAGGAATGATTGCAAACTAACCCGGGGCCACTCCTGCATGAGCTTGGACCATTTCAATTCATCAAATAATGCGGCCTGCCGGACAGAAGAAAAATACAATCCACCCACAGCCAGGCCAAAAATAAAGATCAGTAATGTCAGGAAAACAGCAGTTTCAAAATCAGGGACATCCCAGAAAACTGGGGCACCTAATGGATTTTCGACTGGCAGGATTGAACTTAACAAACTGAAAACCCCAACTGGCAGGGAACGCAGTGCAATAAGCAAATTTATCCGCTCTGCGGCGACCAGCCAGATCTCCTGGCCAGCATTCATAATTTCCCCAAAATCCGCTGGAAGCTGCTGGGATACTTCATTCATCTCCGCAATTAAACCCCCAATAAGGGATTTAATTTGAAGATGGGGACCAAACCACAAAACGAGATCCAGCCCTATGGGAAAGAGCAACAAATACAAATGTTTTGTGATCGCATCAAACCCATTTTTTATGGATTTAAGAACATTTGGAGGCTCTGGAAGGACGATTCTGTTCATTTTCATCGATGTACTATTTTACCATACAACGACCTTCAAATCCTTTCCAGAAACCGCTCATCAGGGTTCAATTTCCCCCTTTTTCCTCCTTAAAATACCCTGTAACCAATGATACAAAAGAAGGAGGCAGGTCTTCATTAAAGACAGTTGAAAGTGATACAATCTCTTCAACTCATTAATAATTCAATCGCTGAATAAACCTGCGGTCTATTTTCAAGATGGACCCAACAAATTGTCCAGAAAGTTATTAGTGAATAAATTTTATATTTACGTCAAGCATAAACAACTCTGAAAATTGCAGACCAACCTGTGAGGCAGCTATGGTTCAAAAAATAGACACATTATTTATTAATGCCAATGTCCTTTGTATGGATGATGATTTTACACGCTACGAAAATGGAGCAGTCGCTGTAGTGGATGACCATATCCATGCAGTGGGAAGTACGGAAGATCTGGAAAAGTTATACAAACCGGCAGAAGTGATTGATTGTGCAGGAAAAGTACTTATGCCGGGATTGGTAAATGCCCATGCCCATGTACCCATGAATTTACTGCGTGGATTGGGAGATGACCTTCGGCTGGATGTTTGGCTGCTGGGATATATCATGCCCGTGGAAAGGGAATATGTGAACCCCGAGTTTGTGCATCTGGGTACTTCTTTGGCCTGTGCCGAGTTAATCCGATCTGGAGTGACCTCTTTTGCAGATATGTATTATTTTGAAGACCAGGTCGCTGAAGCTACAGCCGAGGCAGGTTTACGGGCTGTTTGCTGCCAAACTATCCTGAAATTCCCCTCCCCTGATGCTTCTTCCTATGAAGAAGCCCTGGCTGCATCAGAAAAAATGATCAAGAAATGGAAAAATCACCCCTTGATCACACCCGCTGTCGCTCCACACGCACCTTACACTTCTACAGTGGATATCCTGAACTCAGCTACTGCCCTGGCCCTGAAATACGATGTTCCCCTCCATATTCATATTGCTGAAACAGCCCAGGAAGTGGAAGACAGCCTGGAAGCAAATGAGATGCCAGTTGTTCCCTACGTTGAACAATTTAATGTATTTGATGCCAAGGTTATTGCTGCCCACTGCGTGCATATCGACGAACGTGAAATGCACACCCTGGAAAAACACGGTGTTGGGGTAGCCCATAACCCTACTTCCAACTTAAAATTATCCTCCGGAATTGCCAAAATTAACCGCATGCTTGATCTGGGTTTGAACGTTGGAATTGGAACTGATGGAGTTTCCTCAAATAATGATCTGGACATGTTTGAAGAGATCCGTTTGGCCGCGCTGCTCGCTAAAGGAAGCAGTGGAGATCCAACTGTCGTCCCGGCCCGGAAAGCTATTGAAATGGCTACCAGCATGGGCGCAAAAGTCATTCACCTCGGTGAACAAACTGGATCAATAGAAATTGGCAAAAAAGCTGACCTGATCCTGGTGAATATAGATACCTTGCATAACTCTCCTCATTACCGCAATGATGAAAACAGCATCTACGCTCAGCTGGTTTATGCGGCAAAATCCACTGATGTAACAGACCTGATGGTCAATGGAAAATGGCTGATGAGATCCCGGGAGTTATTAACCATAGAATTGGATAAACTGCTGCCTAAAGCACAGGCGCTGGCTGAGGAAATTGACAAATTTCTGATTGAACGCTTCCAATCCGTTTATTCCAAGCTGATTGCGGTCGGTGGCGCCGAAGAACAGGAAAGTTATGAAGTCCAAGTCAAAGTCAAAGTGGAAGATCCAGAAGAAGTTATCCAAAAGCTCAAAGATTCCGATCTGGAAATCCACTATTTCCGCCATTACCATGAATATGATACCTATTTCAAATTTGAAGATCCTGAAGAAGGTTGGCTGCGGTACAGGGAAGATGAGTTTATTAACAAAAAAGGTGAAATAGAAAATATCCGCTATCGGCTTACTTTGATCGGTCCCCAGCGGGAAAAACGCTTCTCCCAGGATGTATTATTGTCCCGCAGTCGTTTTATAGCCCCTGCCCCGCAAAGCCTCAGGTTTTACAGGGAATATTTTAAACCCACAGATGAAACGTATATTGAGAAAGATCGACGACGCTGGAAAGTTTGTTTTCGAGATATTGAATTTTATATTAATGTGGATCGCCTGGATGACCCCGCACTGGGAAGTTTCCTGGAAGTAAAAAGCCGGACCTGGAGCCTGGAAGACGCCGAGAAAAAGGCCCAGGTTGCTGATGATCTCCTGCATTTATTAGGTAGTGTGCCTCAAGAGAGTGAGTTGCAAGACTACGTGCAAATAATCGAGGCTAAATCCTAAGTTATGAAAATTGCTGCCGTAGGAGATATTCACGGTAATTATCAAGCCTTGATTACCGTACTTGACCATGTAGAACGTTGGCATCCGGATTTAGTTCTGGTCCTTGGTGACATCATCAACCGGGGACCCCGCTCAAGAGAATGTTTGCATCTGATCCAGGAGAAAGATCTTTCTCCCAACTGGCATGTGATCAAGGGAAACCACGAGGGCTATGTTCTCAAATTTGAAGATCCGGATATTTTCCAGGCTGGGATTGAATTCGAGTGGAGGAAGATTATTTATTGGACTTACAATTCTTTGTCCAGAGAAGATATCCAATCAGTTATTGATCTGCCAGAGGAAATCTCACTTGAACTTCCCGAAAAACAGATCGTCAAGGGATTTCATGCTTCCACCGCGGGAAATCGGATAGGCATCTACCCCGATACACAGGAAGATGAGTTCGGACAGCTGATAGATACTGACGCAAATTTATTTCTAGTCGGTCATACGCACCAACCCTTCATACGAAATTATCTGAACTCAACAGTAGTCAATACAGGATCCGTTGGACTGCCTTTTGACGGAGATACCCGGCCGGCTTATGCCCAAATGACTTATCATAATCATCATTGGCAGGGAGAAATTGTGCGGCTCAATTATGACCGGGACGCCACAAAAAACGACTTTTACAATACCAACTTTATTCCTGATGGGGGCAAAATTGCAGAATTGGTCCTGGCTGAACTGGAATTGGGATGGCCCCAGCTTTCGAGGTTCTTCAAACGTTATGAAAAATCTATTCTGGACGGACAGATCAGTCTAGAAAATGCTGTTGCAGAAATGCTCAAGAATCCAAATATTGAATATAAAAACCCGGATTTACAAAAAGGGTAGGCAATTAATGACAACTAACCGATTAAATATAGCAAAAGAAGCAGCTCTGCAAACCGGAAAACAGCTCCTGGATACTTTCATCAGCGGAAAATTCGAGGGAAAGGTGAAATCTGATCATACGCTGGTAACTACTGCTGATCGAAAGGCCGACCTGGACATTCAGGCGCTGATCCAGGCTAATTTTCCAGAAGATGGAATTTTAAGCGAAGAAAAAAGCACTATTTTTCCCCCCTCAGAACATACCTGGGTCATAGATCCGCTGGATGGTACTGTCAATTTCAGCCTGGGTCTGCATTATTGGGGAGTTTCTATTGCTCACCTGCATAATGGAAAACCTGTCGACGCTGCAGTTTATTTTCCTGTGATTGATGAAATGTACTCGGCATCTCTTGGAAAAGGATCGGAATTAAACGGGAAATTGCTTCAGGTACCAGATAATCCTGAAGACACTCTCTTTTCGATCTTCGTTCATTGCTCCCGCATGCATCAACGTTATCATGTAAAAAGCCGACACAAAACACGCTCTCTGGGAGCGGCAGCTTACCATCTCTGCCTGGTCGCAAAATCTTCCGCATCAGTAGCTTTTGAAAGCACAGCCAAGATTTGGGATTTTGCTGCCAGTTGGCTTATTATTAAGGAAGCTGGCGGGGTGATCCAGGCCATTGGTGAGAAACAACCATTCCCGGCAGAATCTGGAAAAGATTATTTAACAGTTCCTTGTGCTATCCTGGCAGCCGGATCGGAAAGACTCTATCAAGAAACTTTGTCCGGCATGACCAGACGCTAATTTGATTGTTATTGGAGGCTAATTATGCAGTACAGGTATTTGGGTAAATCAGGTTTACAGATTTCCGCATTATCATTTGGGTCCTGGGTTACATTTGGCAGTCAAGTGGATATTGACCTGGCAACGGAGTTAATGACTTCTGCCTATGATGCCGGAGTGAATTTCTTTGATAACGCAGAAGTTTATAATGCAGGAAAGGCCGAGACCATCATGGGGGAAGTGATAAAAAAAACCGGCTGGAAACAAAAAGATCTAGTTCTTTCGACAAAAATCTTCTGGGGTGGAAAGGGTCCCAACGACCGGGGATTATCCCGAAAACATATTCTTGAAGGATTGGACGCCTCCCTGGCCAGGATGGGAGTAGACTATGTCGATTTGGTCTTCGCCCACCGACCAGACATTCATACTCCCATCGAAGAAACTGTGAGGGCATTCAACCAGGTGATAAATCAGGGCAAAGCATTCTATTGGGGAACAAGTGAATGGTCCGCCCAGCAGATTATGGAAGCCCATAGTATAGCCAGGCAGGAACATTTGATTCCACCTTTAATGGAACAACCACAATACAACATGTTTCACAGGGAGCGAGTTGAAATTGAATATCAGCGACTGTACAGTGAAATTGGATTGGGGACAACAATCTGGAGCCCTCTGTCAAGTGGACTGCTAACCGGAAAGTATAACGAAGGGATCCCGAAAAACTCTCGTGGAGATCTAGAGGGATATGAATGGCTCCGGGATCGATTCACCAGCGAAGAAGCAAAAGATCAAATTGAAAAAGTAAAATTGCTTTCTGTTGTTGCCAGCGATTTGGATGCCAGTGTTGCTCAATTGGCAATTGCCTGGTGTTTGCATAATCCAAATATCAGCACAGTGATTACCGGTGCTTCCAAAATTTCCCAAGTTGAAGAAAACATGAAATCTATCGATTTATTAGATAAATTGACCCCGGATATCGTAGAACATATCGAGGCTATCCTGGATAATAAACCAGAGGAACCTTCTGATCTCCGATAATTGAGGCCGGATTAAAACTATAAAATTTGAATTTCTTCGAAGATTATATTTCAGCTTTTATTGCGTCCTGAATTTCTTGTGCAAGCTTTTTTGCCCTGTCTGGCGCATCCCCCAGATAGCCTGATCCTTGCATGGCCTGGGTTAACTCTGCTTCGCTTAGATATTCCTGAAATAACGGGTCATTTACTACCAGGCCGATCAAGGGGTTAAGTTTGCCCTGCCGGACAGCATCCCAGGCTTTAATAGCATGGTCTCTCAACCGGGCATGACTTTTTTGTCGGTCACCTCCAGCTTTTGACAACAGCATTAACACTTTCTCGGTTGCAGCAAAAGGACCATAATCTGCCATATTTTTTTCGATGGCATCCTCGTACACCTGCAGATCTGATAAGATTTCCCTCATAGTTTTCACCATTTCATCCATACAGAGGAAAGCCTCTGGAAGTATGATCCTGCTATTGGCGCTGTCATCGAGAGTGCGCTCCAATAAAGAATGAGCAGCATTATCCCAGGCTATCCTGGGAAGCTGTGCCAGATATCTGCCCAAAGAATTTAATTTTTCGGCTTTAATGGGATTTTGCTTAAATGGCATGGCCGAAGAACCAATCTGATTTTGGCCAAATGGCTCAGCCAACTCACCAAAACCCGGAGATTGCAGCACTCGTAAATCAAAAGCCAACTTATAAAGAACTGCTCCCAGACCAGCTAAATTAGAGAGAAGTTGATAATCTTGCAACCTGGGATATGTTTGAGTGACCGCAGTAAAGAAATTCAAATTTAATTTCTGAGACATCTGTTCCTGAAAATCTGCTAGATTTTCAGTTCCAATCAGCGTTGCAAATGATGCACTGGTTCCAACCGCACCAGTAAAACCTTTTGACTTGATCTCGGACTCAACTCTTTTCAGGTCTTGGTAACAAGATAACAAATCCTGGGCGGGCTGGGCCAGTCGATACCCCAGTGTTGTTGGTTCTGCTGGTTGAAGATGCGTAAACCCCATCAAGGAAGTGTCCGCCCAATTCAGAATATGATCAGCAAACAACACCAACAATTCACGGATTTGCTCAAGGAGAAGCGCAAGGGCGCTCTGTTGCTGCATCACCAGCGCATTATCCTTGATATCCATGGAGGTAGCGCCCAGGTGTAAAACCCCACCCGCGTCGGAGCATTGTTCCGCAAATACCTTAAGCTCTGCCATGAGATCATGCTGGACTTGGGTTTCCAGCTTATAAGATCGTTCCAGGTCAACCCGGTCAGCCTGTTTTTTTATTTCAGCTACCTGTTGATCGGTCACCAATCCATAACCGGTCTGGACGTCTGCCAGGGCAACCCAAATTTTCCGCCAGAGCAATCTTGTACTTTTAACACTCCAGATTTCCCGCATTGCAGCAGATCCATAACGCCAAGAAAAGGGTGACTGGTAAATTGAATTGTCCATAAAAAATCTTCCTGGGGGAGATACTCCCGGATTAATCAACAAGGTTGGCACATTCATTATAATACCTGCCTTGCAATTCCGTTATCCCCATTGACTGAACCCTTCAAACACACACTCCACAACACTTCCCGAATAGCGAAGATGAAGGGGTTTATGATAAAATCCATTCATTAAAGAAAATGCTGGAAATTAAAGAGGATATAATCAAAGACAGTAATAATTTACTGGAGGATTGATCTGGAAACAAGAAAAATAACCCAGAACCTGGATAAAAGATCAAAAACCCTCGAATACCTTCAGCCTGGCACTAAACTCGAGGGCAGATATAAAATTCTGTCGACTGTTGGTCGAGGAGGTATGGGCGCTGTTTACCGGGCCCAGGACTTGCGCTTTAAGGTAGAAAAAATCGTTGCTGTTAAGGAAATGATCAACCAGGCAACTGATCCTGAAATCCAGGCGACTATTATCGAAGGTTTTGAACGGGAAGCCAATATTCTCGCTACCGTCAGTCATCCTTCCATTCCCACAATCTACGACTATTTCACCCTCGGAGCCAGATCATACCTGGTGATGGAGTTTATTGAGGGTGATAACCTGGAAATCAAGCTGCAGCAGCGGAGAGCTCCCTTCCAGGAAGAAGAAGTAATAGCATGGGCTCTTGCCCTTTGTGATGTTCTGGATTACCTCCACAATCATGAACCCGAACCAATAATTTTCAGGGATGTTAAACCCGCCAATATAATGATCACAAACAGGAATCAAATCCGCCTGGTTGACTTTGGCATCGCTAAAATCTTTCAGACTGGTTCCAAAGGAACCATGATCGGAACAGAAGGATATTCTCCTCCCGAGCAATACCGGGGTGAAGCCTCTCCAGCAGTGGATATATATGCCCTAGGCGCAACATTACATCACCTGCTCACTAACCAGGATCCACGCACGGAACCGCCGTTTACCTTTGATGAACGGCCCATAAGAGCAGCAAATTCTGATGTAACTGTAGCGATGGAGACCATTGTCAATACAGCTTTGATGTATGACCCTCCAGATAGATTCGAAACTGCTGCAATAATGAGAAAAACCTTAATTGCGCTTGCTCAGCAAACAGGCATGCTGGAAGAAGAAATCTCTGTTGCTCAAGCCACACAATTTTTCCAGGATCAGAGCCATTCTCCAATTTGGACCTTTACTTGTGAAGATGAAGTCCGTGGAACTGGTACTTATCACGAAGGGGTTTTTTATATCGGCTCATACGATCATAACCTCTATGCATTGGCAGCCGATAATGGAAGTTTTATCTGGAAGTATGCAGCAGAGGGCGGCATTGTCAGCAAACCGGCAATTCATGAGAACAAAGTATATTTCGGATCTACAGACACGTATATCCATGCAATTTCTTGTCGCGGCGGGAAAAAGGTATGGGTCCAATCCACTGACGGACCTATCTATTCCTCCCCTGCAATTGCGGAAGGACACCTGTTCATCGGGTCAGACGATGAATATATGCATGTATTAAATCTCCTGGCAGGTCGAGAAGCCTGGCGAGTCAATCTAGGTTCAAATGTGAGATCCAGTCCCCTGGTGGTTAATGAGCTGGTCTATGTTGGCAGTGATAACGGTGAAATCCAATGTTATGATTTCAGCGGGAATATAAAGTGGAGAGCAGCTGCAAAACGCTCTGTCACAGCTTCCCCGCATTATAATGAAAATGTAATCTATATCACTTCCCTGGATGGCATGTTGTATGCCATAGATGCCAAATCCGGTTGGGTTATTTGGCGCTACCGGATGGAAAATGGCTCAATCTGTACACCCACAACTAATGAAAATCACGTCTTTGTGGGATCTACAGATAATACCTTCTATTGCATTAATGTAAAATCAACCAAAAAAGTCTGGAGTTTCGATACAGATAATCAGATCAATAGCTCCCCGGTATTCTACAAAAATGCAATTTATTTTTGCAATATCGATGGCATGATCTACAGCCTGCACGCGGCCAGTGGGCGACTGCGATGGAAATATCAGGCCGAGGGCCAGATCACCGGTTCTCCTATTATTGTGGATGACATCCTCTACGTTGGCGCATCAAATAATAAAATTTACGCTTTGCCAGCCTAACTTCACCATAGAGAAAAAATGACCAATAAACTACTCTCAACTCTCAAAAACCTTTTCAAATCAAAACCCGTTGATCCTCAGGGCGAATTACCAAAACAGGAATCCGCCGCGGTGACAAAGGAGTTGGATAAAATCACAACCCCGGTGGATACAAAAACTGTCGGTTACAGCTCCCCTCATATCAATGTAGGGTATGGTCTCTCCACCGGGAAACAAAGAGATCATAATGAAGATGCTTTTTTTACTTTAACGACCTTCTTCTCGTTTAATGAAAGTGAAATTCCATTTGGCCTTTATATTGTGGCGGACGGGATGGGTGGGCACAAAAATGGTGAAATCGCCAGCGAATTAGCTATCCGGACAATTGCAGGCAATGTTTTAAATGAAATTTACACACCCATGATGAGTCTAAATCCCCAGCAGAGTGAATTATCCTTCAGGGAAGTATTCTATACTGGAATAGAAAAGGCTAATTCAGAAATCATTACTAACTCTTATGGCGGTGGTACTACAGTAACGGCTGTGTTAATTGTTGGTGACCAAATGACGATTGCCCACGTTGGTGACAGCCGGGTATATTCAGTTTCTGTGGAAGGTGAATTGGAACCATTGACAAGGGATCACTCCCTGGTAAAACGCCTCCAGGAACTGGGGCAAATAACACCTGAAGAAGCAGCTGTTCACCCGCAGCGCAATGTCCTCTACCGGGCTTTGGGACAGGGGGAGCCTTTTGAACCGGAGATTATTTCGACCAAACGACCTGAATCGGGATCCCTGCTGGTTTGTTCTGATGGCCTCTGGAGTATCGTTGGGCAGGATGGTCTCCGGACAATTATCAAATCCGGAGTATCTCCGCAAGATATCTGCGACCGATTGATTGATGCAGCCAATGATTCTGGAGGTCCAGACAATATAACCGCAATTATGGTTGAGTTTTCATGAGAGAACTACTGACTTTATGACTAATAAGACTGATTTTTACCGCAGGTTAGACATCGACACAGGGGCGTCTGAAGAAGCAATTAAAAGAGCTTATCGGATGGCTGCCAGAAAAGCCCATCCGGATGTTAACAAAAACGACGGGGCTACGCAACTTTTCCTTGATATTCAGGAAGCGTATAAAATTCTCTCAGATCCCGGAAAAAAAGACGCCTACGATGGTGGGCGGGAACCGCTCGATTCCCCTTCAGCAATCCTGACAGCCATCGAATACAGTCAAACCGGTTTACTGCGTTTAGAAGAACCCCAAATTATCTACACCCTGGTTGATATTGTTTCCACTCAAGATGAACGGGACAGATCCAATTTACCGTTAAATATTGCCTTGGTACTTGATAATTCAACCTCGATGGATGGTCCCCGTCTGGATATACTTAAGGCGGCTACCAAAGAAATCGTCCAAGATCTTGGAGAAGACGATCGAATCTCTGTGATCAGTTTTAATGACCGGGCTAATGTACTTCTTCCCAGCCAATCCAATCCCCAGAAAACAAAAATTGATTCCAGCATCAACGGCCTATTCGCTGAAGGTGGTACGGAAATATTCCAGGGCATTGAAGCAGGTTATGAAGAAATCAGGAAACATTCCACGTTTAATTACGTCAATCACATCATCCTGATAACTGATGGGCATACCTATGGTGATGAAGATAATTGCATCGCTCTGGCGAAAACGGCCGCCGATCAAGATATTGGCATCAGCGGTCTCGGAATTGGCATTGAGTGGAATGATGAGTTCATTGATCAGCTATGTGCCTTAACTGGAGGGCAAAGTATATTTATCCAGGATTTGAAACAAGTGAAGAAATTTCTAGAGCATAGCATAACTTCTCTCAAACAAGCCTCTTCAAGACGTCTTTCTCTCAATATTAAGGCAGCTCCCGGAGTAAAACTTCTCTCCGCTTTCAGGATCCTTCCAGAAGCCCTCCCCCTTCCCCTGCTAGAAGAATATGCCCTGGGAATCCTAAAGACAGACAAACCGCACCGGGTATTATTTGAGTTTATGATTGATCCAGTCTCAAAGAAAATCGATCAGGCGGTGGTAGCATCCGGGGAATTTGTTCTTAAACAACAGCTCCGAGACCTGATAATTCCCATTACTTTGGAGAGGGGCATAATCACAGATTCCGAAGAACTGGAGCCACCACCCTCTGCAATATTTAGAGCGATTTCTCATCTGACATTCTACAGGCTGCAGGAAAAAGCACAGCAGGATATCTCTAACGGGAATCCTGGCACAGCCTATCAACGCCTGATTAACCTTTCATCCCATTTAATGGCCAAGGGAGAAAATTCTCTGGCAAAAATCGCCATGAATGAAGCAGATTATATTAAAACCCACAACAATTTTAGCCCCACGGGAAAAAAGCAGCTTAAATACGGCACCATCCGGCTGCTCCTGCCAGATAAAACATGATTAGCTGTAAAGTTTGTAACAACCAGGAATATCACGGCACACTTTTTTGTGGTCAATGTGGATCACAAATAGCTTTTATCTCGGACAAAAAGGTAGATACACTGGTTTATCCTACCCAGATCCGCGGGTTGGAAGTGGATATCACGGATACGATCCCCAAAAAGCTGCTTGAAGAAAAAATCTTCCTCTTATACTCTTCAGAAAGAAAGGAAGTGATAGAAGTTCCTGACCAGGAAGAATTCACTATTGGTCGTTTTGTAGAAGGACAAGTAATCACACCCGATGTTGATATGAATCAATATGAAGCCTATGATAAAGGTATCTCCAGACTTCATGCCACCATTCGGGTCAATACAAAAAAGAATAGCGTTCATGTTATAGACCTGGGATCAGCCAATGGATCAAGTGTGAATGGTTATGAAATCCCGGCTAACTCAGAGGTTCCATTAAATCACGGTGATGTCCTCACCCTCGGTAAATTTAACATGAAAGTAATTTTGCCAAAGGATATGAAATAAGGACGGAAATTTATGTCAACTACTGTCATAGTTCACATTAGAAACGCAGAGCCGATGCTTGCAGAAATTGAGGAATTACCACAATTAACTGACACATTATTAAAACTCAGCAATCCCAGGCAGCGTGATGGAAAAGACCTGATGTTTCTCGAGCATAATGTGGTTAATGTTTATTGGCCCTGGGCAGAAATCAGTTTCCTCGAGATTATGCCCGGTGAAACCGCAGAAGACGTGGTCAGCTTCATTAGGGAATAAAAATTATGAGCAACGATAAAACCAGATACAAAATCCTGGCAGTTGATGATGAAAAACGCATGGTGCGATTCATTCAGCTTAATCTTGAGCAGGATGGATTCCAGGTAATCACAGCATATAACGGCAAAGAGGCCCTTGAACAGGTTAGAACACAGCTGCCGGATCTAATTCTGCTGGATATTATGATGCCCGACATTAATGGATTTGAAGTCCTGAAAAAAATTCGGGAAGTGAATACTGTTCCCGTAATCATGCTGACGGCCAAGGGTGAAGAAGATGATCGCATTCAAGGTCTTGAACTGGGCGCGGATGACTATATCACCAAACCCTTCAGTCCCCGGGAACTTGTCAGCCGGATCCGTGCGGTTTTAAGAAGAACCAAATCCTTTAAAGATGACCAAGTCGATTTAATTAAAGTGGACAATCGACTGACAATCGATTTCTCACGGCGGGAAGTGTGGGTCGAGGGCCAGAAAGTTGATCTGCGACCAACGGAATACCGCTTGTTATATCACCTGGTTCAAAATGCCGGGTGGGTGAATACACATGAACAACTGCTGTCCAAGGTTTGGGGTTTTGAATATCAAGATGAACCCCATTATGTTCGACTCTATGTAAATTACCTCAGGAAAAAATTAGAAGAAGATCCTTCCAATCCTAAATATATTCTAACGGAACGCGGTGTCGGTTACCGCTTTGTTGATTACAAGAGGGAGCAGGAAACGGATTCATAATTACAAACTTGCCATTCAACTCAACTTGCTAATTACCAGATTCAGACCTGGTTTTCATCAGCGTTATTTTTTACTCTCCCCCTCACTATGTTGAGAATCAGTATTTACCGGGTTTTTGAGACTCCTTGCCAGTCAGGACAGTCTGTTATATACTCAATCCAGTAAATTATAGGAGTCCTAAATATGTCTTTTCAACGAATTTTATTAGTGGACGATCACGAAGTTGTCCGGTTGGGATTAAAATCCCTCTTAAATCGACATACGAAATTCCAGGTTGTTGCAGAAGCATCAACCGGAGAAGAAGCAATCGCCAAAGCGGATCAGTATCATCCAGATGTTGTGGTTATGGATATCCGACTGCCAGGCGGTTCAGGAATCGAAGCCACCGAAAAAATCATTGGGAAATACCCTGATACTAAAGTAATTATGCTGACTTCATATGCTGATGATGAAATGTTATTTTCTGCAATCCGGGCCGGCGCATCGGGTTATATACTGAAACAGGTTGGTAGCAATGATCTGATTGATGCGATTGAAGCTGTGGGTCGTGGAGAAGCTTTACTGGATCCAGCAGTAACTCAGCGTGTTTTTAAAGAAGTAAGAAAAGCAGCCCGGGATGAAGAGGCATCTGCCTTTACTGATCTTACAGACCAGGAAAAGCATGTCCTCATCCATGTTTCTGAGGGAAAAACCAATCGAGAAATTGCAAAAACCCTCTATCTGGGGGAAGGCACAGTCAGAAATTATGTCAGTAGTATTTTATCCAAACTGGATGTCAGCAATCGTGCAGAAGCTGCTGCATATGCGGTTCAGCACAAACTCAGAAACCACCTGGTTCATCTTACCAAGGATTAATTCCTGGATCTCAGTAAGTATTAAATACAAAAAACAGAAGGGAAATCCCTTCTGTTTTTTTATTACGGACTTTGGGCGAATTCAAGATAGTTAGATACTGCCCATCCTTGCCGGGATTCGTTGAGAGGCGCTGCCAACTGCCACCAGAGGTATCCTTCCCGCTCTTCAGGTCCTCCAATAACAAGAAAAATCTCACCTTCCAAACCTATATTAACAATTTCACCATTGAGAGAAGGATCCCTTCTCAAGCGGAGTCCTTCACCTTCAGTTCCAGAAATTTGTACATGGCCTCCCATTTGAATACCCGTTACAGGTGCAATGGTAGGCGTGGTGATTGGGAATTCTGGTTGGGTTGGCAGAGGTGTTGGTGTATAGGTTGGGACAGGAATGATAGTTAATACAGCTTCTCCACTATAAATCGTTATATCAGATGGCGTCAGTTCACCAGCTGCCAGGAAACTGCCTGCCAGCAGCAGACTTGCCGTAAGGATTATGCCAACAATTACCCAGGGATTTAATAAATCTTTCATAATGGATTCTTTGAAAATAGTGGTCTTGGCAATTCACTGGGCACCATCACGCGCAGCGATTGTGGTTTGACAGAAATATTTACAATTTTCGATGGAAGAACCGGCTCTCCATCCAGCTGCAGGAATAAATCTGTTTCAGATTTAATTTTTACCTCCTGGCATGGTAGAACACAGGCTTTGTCTGAATCCATATGCTTGCCTGAAGCCATATCAACCATATGTTGAATTGTTTCCAACATTGTGTCCCCGGCAAATAACCACAAATCCATTTTCCCATCATCTATTATCGCATGAGGTGATATTTCTGCTATTCCTCCGGCGTATAAATGGATATTTGTTACCAGGGCAATGATATATGTGCCGGTCACTTCTTCGCCATCTACCCAAATTTCCAAATTCATGCCGGTCCAGGAACGCGCATACCAGGCAACATTGGCTGCATAAAACGTTGAAGGGAATTGTTTTTGCCAGCGCGAGCGAGGTTCCAGGTGATGAATAACAAAAGCATCTAAACCTGCTCCACTCCAAAGCAAAAACGGAACTCCCTGGCAAATCCCGACATCCATCGCGTGGATGGTTCCATTTATAAGTTTTTTTACACTGGTTTCCAGGGCAGTCCAATTGGTCCAGGATAGAGTTGGCAATCCCAATTCTTGCGCAAAAACATTAGCTGTACCGGCAGGCAAAACAGCAAGCGCTGTTTCTGTTCCCATCAACCCGGCAGCTGCTTGATGCAGGGAGCCATCCCCTCCAGCAACAAAAACAGCATCCATGCCCATAACGGCCGCCCTTTTTGCCAGCTTGGCATTGTGGGGCCCGCCTTTGGTTTGAATAATATCCAGCTCCCAGCCATTTGTCCTTAAGATATTGCCAACCCGTTCAACCAGGGGCTCAGAAGGAAATCGGCCTGCCATGGGATTGTAAAATAATTGCCCTCGCATACATACTCCTGAACAGTTCAAAACATTACATAACCATACGCTCTGAGTTTACTCCATCCAGATATCACCGTCAATCAGTTGATGATACAATCAGACTGGCATGCGTCAAAGGGAAAAACCGAGATGTCTGAGATATTAAATAATCGCTACCGCCTGGATAAACAACTTGGTGAGGGAGGTATGGCCATCGTCTATCAGGCCACCGACCTCATGCTGGAGCGAACAATCGCGGTAAAAATTCTTAGAAAAGATTTTTCTTCTTCCAGTGCCTTCCAGAAACGATTTAAAGAAGAAGCCAGGGCTGCAGCCAATCTCACTCACCCCAACATAGTTACCGTTCATGACTTCGGGTTAGATCAAGACCAGTTGTTTATTGTCATGGAATATGTGCCGGGAAAAGATCTCAAGGAAATTATCAACCAAACCGGGGCGCTGCCTGTCCCTCAAGCCTCACGACTATTTGTGCAAGCTTGTGCAGGCATTGGTTATGCCCACCGTGCGGGACTGGTTCATTGTGACATTAAACCGCATAATATGTTGATCACCCCGGACAACCGATTAAAAGTTACAGATTTTGGCATTGCCCGCGCTTTGGCCTCAATCAAACACGACGAACAGTCGCAAGCTATTTGGGGATCCCCTGCTTATTTTTCCCCAGAACAAGCTGCAGGAAAAGCCCCTTCTCCTGCTTCAGATGTTTACAGCCTTGGTATCGTTTTATTTGAAATCCTAACCGGGCAGCTGCCTTTTTCTGAGCCTTCTCCCCAGGAATTAGCTCTACATCATCGATTCGAATCACCCCCTTCCCCACGGGAGATTAACCCCGAGATCTCACCTGCACTGGAAGAAATTATATTCAAAGTACTTTCCAAAGAATCCAGCTCCAGATACAGGACCGCAGATCAACTGGGAAGAATTGTAATCAGTTTTACTGAGCTGGAGGAAAATACCCTCCCCCAGGAGGCCCCGCCTCCCCAGGAAAACCGAACCCTGAAAACTATTCTTGCATTGGAAAACAAACGGCCTGCCCGCCAATGGCTCACTATTCTGCTAGGTTTATTGGCCTTAATTTCTGTAGGAGGATTGATTCCATTCTGGCTTTGGGTTTATTATCAATTAAATTAATGGAAATTCTTATCATGATTGCCCCCCTTAAAGATTGTTTCTTATGAATGAAAAAAAGTATCTAATCTCTCCTTCTATCCTTTCAGCAGATTTTGCGAGTCTTGGAGATCAAATCAAACAAGCTGAGGATGCAGGAGCGGATTGGTTTCATATTGATATTATGGACGGACATTTTGCCCCCAATCTTTCCATGGGGCCTGCCATAGTAGAAGCTTGCAAAAGAACAACCGATCTTCCATTGGACGTTCACTTGATGGTCGAACAGCCAGAACGATACCTGGAAAGTTTTTCAAACGCAGGCGCCACTAATCTGACAGTGCATATTGAAACCTGTCCCGAGATGGAGAAAACCCTGGCGCTGATCCATAGCTTAGGATGTAAAGCCGGCATCACCCTCAACCCTGATACCAGTGCGAGGTTGATTCAACCTTTCCTGAAAGAAGCGGATCTGGTCCTGGTGATGACAGTCAATCCAGGATTTTCAGGGCAATCCTTTCTGACAGAAGTACTTCCGAAAATTGGCGAAATCAGAACAATGCTGGATAAGATCAAACCGGATGTACCAATAGAAGTGGATGGGGGCATCAGCCCCCAGACAATCCGGCAAACCTATGATCAGGGCGCAAGAATATTTGTGGCAGCCAGTGCCATTTTCAAACACCCCCGGGGAATTCTTGCTGGGGTCCAATCCCTGACAGAACAACTCTAACCATTAAATCAAAGGTCCCGAAGCCAAATGGGTCCGGGACCTTAATTATTTACTAAATTCCTTCACAACGAAATTTGAATTTTAGTGTTATTACTAGTGGTTCAGACTTTCGTTAGTGTACGAATGCAGCGTGTGCATAAAGTTTTTCGAATTTTTTTACCATCATGGTATACAGTAACTTGCTGCAGATTCGGTTTAAATTTGCGCTTTGTGGTTTTTTTCGACCAGGGGCGGCTTTGCCCAAATGCTGTGGTTTTTCCACATTCTTCACATTTCGCCATTGGTAGTACCCTCATTCAATAATGAATTTATTTATTTTCACTCAACAAAACTTTGAAAACATCTCTATCCAAACTGGAAATTCAATCTCCAAACCGATGAGCATTTACTTACTCAAGCCCGCCAATCTTACCATACAACAAACCATTCATCAAGAGGATACCTACCTTTCCCCTAATTTTATGTTAAAATTTGGCATCTGTTAGTTACCCAGCAAAATTCATCAAAAAGAATGGTGATTTTAATGAAAAAAGCAAATACATCCAAGGGCGAAATTCAAATCTCTAAACAAGCAATCGCTACTATTGCTTTCCAGGCAGTACAACGCTCATATGGCGTGGTTGGCCTGGCCTCAAAAAATATCGCCAACGAACTCGCTAATGCCCTGGTTAAGGATCCCACTCACGGCATTGACGTGGAATATAAAAACAAAGAAATTAATATCGATATTTTCATCATTATCGAGTACGGAACCCGGATAAAATCTGTTGCTGCCAGTGTTGCCAACACGGTACGCTACCAGGTGGAGAAATCCCTGGGAATTCCTGTAAACGAGATAAATATTCATGTTCAAGGCCTGCGCATCAGCAATGGCGAATAAAGAACATGGGATTTGTTTTCAGGAAATAAATCCATTTAGGAGTACACTGGCATGAGCGAAGAACAATCAGATAAAAACTATAAACCAATTGATGGCGTTCAATACAAAGATTTAATGAATGCCGGCCTGACCTGGCTGCGGACAAATCAAGAATCAATAAACGCACTCAATGTTTTCCCTGTCCCTGATGGAGATACCGGCACAAATATGGTTCTCACCCTCCAGGCAGCATGTAATGAAATCTCCGAATCCAATGGAGATAATGTTGGGGAATTGGCGGGGAGGCTGGCCCATGGCGCATTGATGGGCGCGAGGGGAAACTCGGGTGTAATTTTATCCCAGATCTGGCGAGGTTTTTCCAAAGGTATAGAAAATTGTGAAACTATGGGCGGGAAATGTCTGGTTGAAGGACTGAAACAAGCCCGTGATACAGCCTATAAAGGCGTAGTCCGTCCTGTAGAGGGGACAATCTTAACCGTCTGCAAAGATATGGCTTTAGCGGCAGAAGCAAGCCTTAAAGAAACAGAAGATCCCTATGAAATCTTAAGAATTGTCACTGATGCAGCGAAGGTGTCCGTAGACCATACACCAGAACTGCTAGACGTGCTCAAAGAAGCCGGCGTTGTCGATGCTGGTGGAAAAGGGTTAATGCATATTTTTGAAGGCATGATACGTTACATCGACAATGAACCGCTTGATGTTGAACCCATTCACGTCCAACCTCTTTCCGTTATCGGACAGCAAGAAGCGATGAACAGCGCCGAACCCGGACAGGATTATGAGGTCATCGTAGATTTTCAACCCCACGAACCGTTGGTATTGGAAACCTTCTATGAAGGACTGGAAGAAATCGGAACATCAATTCAGGTTGGTGAAGGTGATGGCATATATCGTATGCACATCCATGTGCCTACTGATAAACGGTACGTACCCATTGATTACACTATGGAGCTTGGCACAATCACCAAGGTTCATATTGAAAACTTGATGATCCAAATGGAATCCCCCGCAGGTGGACAGGCGGAAAAACCGCTGAAACTCACTGCGGTTGCTCCGGGAGAAGTTGCCCTGGTATCAATCTCTCCAGGAAAAGGTTTTTCCCAGATCTTTGCCAGCCTGGGAGCTGCTGCGATCGTTGAAGGCGGCCAGACTATGAACCCCAGCACCCAAGAAATAATGGCCGCTTTTGAAGATTTACCCACCGATCAGATCATAATACTTCCTAATAACAAAAATATACTTATGGCAGCGAAATCTGCAGCCGAGCTTTCAGTTAAACAAGTTAAAGTAATTTCTTCTGTTACCGTTCCACAGGGATTAGCAGCCATGCTGCGCCTGATACCTGGCCAGGACCTGGAAACTGTGGCTAAAGATATGTCATCTGCCATCAAAGAAATTGAGAGTGGCGAAATCACAACGGCTGTTCGGGAAGTAGAAATTGACGGAATCGATGTTAAAGAAGGGGAAATCATCTCCCTGCATAATGGCAAATTAGTAAGCTCAAACAAAACCCTCAAAGAGGGTTGCCTGAGCTTCCTCGAAACTGCCAAGGCAGAGGATTATGAGCTCATCACCCTGTTTCATGGTGAAAACATTTCCACAAAAGAAGCTGAAGAGATGATGGAAATCATTGAGGAGAAATATCCAGATCTGGTAGTTGAACTGCAATTTGGCGGACAACCGCATTACCAGTTCATTATCTCAATTGAGTAATCGAAGGAAATTGTAATACTTACCAATATTCTCAGGAAACCAGATTTGAGTTTTATATCGGCGGACTTATCTATAAGCTCCGCCGATTTCATAATCAGGAGAAGAACCATTGTCAATCGCGATAGTTACAGACAGCACATCTGATGTTCCCAAAAACTTACTGGAACAATACAACATTTTCCAGATCCCGGTAGATCTAACCTTAGATAACAAAACTTACCTGGATGGATTCGATCTATCCAGAAACGATTTTTATACTCAGCTGCCGCACCTGGAAAAAATACCAACAACAGCTGCTCCCTCTACCGGCAGATTTCAACAGATCTATGAAGAAATATTTACCCAGGGTTTTAATACAATTATTTCTATTCATGCAGCCAGTGCTTTAAGCGGAATATTTAATGCAGCCAGACTTGCATCCCAGGAATTTAAACAAATCATAAAAGTAGTGGACAGTGAGCAGCTCAGTCTGGGCTTGGGTTTTCAAGTTATCCAGGCAGCCAAACTGGCTCAGCAAAAGGTCCCCCTGGATAAAGTATTGGCTGCAATTTCATCTATCAGGGAACGGGTTACCGTTTTCGCTTTGCTGGACACATTTGAATATATCCAACGCAGTGGTAGAGTCTCCTGGTCAAAAGCATTCCTCGGATCGATTCTTAACGTCAAACCCATTGTTGAGCTCAAAGCAGGTGAAGTGATTAATCGGGGCCTGGCAAGGACGCGGAACAAGGGCATCTATTATCTGAGGGAATCTCTGCATAAATTAGGCAAACTGGAATACCTGGCTGTCCTGCATACAAATGCAGCGGAAGCCGGTAATGATTTTATCAACCAATTTACCCCTCAGGAAATACCTGATCCACTGCTGGTAAATGTCACTACAATCATTGGCACACATGTAGGTCCAAATGGAATTGGTTTTGCAGCAGTGGTAAAATAACCCTAATGAAACCATCAATAGAAAAACTACGAAAATTTTTCCGATTGGAAGCTGATCGGGGATATGATAACAAAGCGGTGATGGGTGGATTATCCAACATTCTGTCCGCTTGGGAACTGGATGCACGGGAAGATCAATTACCTGAGCAAATCATTCAGGCTGTGATCAGCCGGCTGCGAGATTATCATCACTTAAGTGAAGATTCCAGGGAAGTCGTATTAAAAGGGGTCTGGCAGCGGGTTACCCGGGAGATACAGGTGGATGACCAGGAACCAAAGCCTGAACTCCAGAAACCAACAGGAAAACCAGACCCAAAACCAGCTCCTGAACCGGAACAACTGCAGGAGCCTACAACACCCTCTCCTCCAGTTCAAGAAACGACTCAAACCGAACAGCAGGAACAAGTTCCTGAACCAGAACCCGCAAAACCATTGGTAGAGTTAGATTTCTTCGCACCCGTTAACTCCATAAAAGGTATCGGTGAAAAGAAACAAGCCGCCCTTGAGAAAATGGGCGTTTTCACCATCAATGATCTTCTTTATACATTCCCTAGACGACATGATGATTACTCCAAACTAAAACCAATTGGATCCCTCTGGTATGGTGAGGATGTAACCATAATCGGTTCGGTGGAAAAAGTATCCACCCGCAGTGTTCACAGCGGGAAGATGAAGATAGTTGAGGCGCTCATTTCTGATAAAAGCGGCGCAATCCGGGCAACCTGGTTTAATCAGCCCTGGATCGAAAAACAGTTAACGCAGGCAAAACAAGTAGTATTAAGCGGCCTTATTGAACAATATCTTGGCCGGTTGGTTATGAACACCCCGGAATGGGAGCCATTAAGCAAAAAACAGCTCCACACCAACCGGATTGTACCGGTGTACCCCTTAACTCAGGATATCACCCAGAAATGGCTCCGGGGTGTCATTCACGATCTCGTTGAAGAATATTCACCGCAAATCAAAGACCCCCTTCCCGCTCAGATCGTGTCTAACAACTCCCTCAGCCAATTACACACTGCCATTCGGGAAATTCATTTTCCCGAATCAGATCAATCGCTTATCCAGGCCAGGCGGCGGCTAGCCTTTAATGAGCTCTTCCTGCTGCAAATGGGTGTATTGAATCAAAAACAACAGTGGGAAAGCCGTCCCGGAGAAAAATTTGAAAGCCCGGACGACTGGCTCGAGCCCAAATTAAAAACCCTGCCATTTAAATTAACTGCTGCCCAGGTGACAACCCTGGATCAAATCCGGGCAGATTTATATTCAGGAACACCCATGAACCGATTACTCCAGGGAGATGTTGGGTCTGGGAAAACAGTGATTGCTGCATTAGCTTCCCTGATCGTAATCCGAGGAGGCGCTCAAACAGCTTTCCTGGCACCCACCAGTATTCTGGCGGAACAGCATTTCCAAAGTCTGAAATCACTGCTCATTGGCGGTGTTGATGGATTGGAAGAAAACCAGATCAGCCTTTTATTAGGCTCCACCCCTGAAAAGGAAAAAGCCATCATTCGCAAGAAATTAGCAGAGGGGGAAATCAAACTGGTCATCGGCACTCATGCCCTTCTACAGGACCCGGTTAAATTTCAGAAACTGCAGCTGGCGATTGTGGATGAGCAGCACAGGTTTGGGGTTGAACAGAGAGGCACTCTGCGTCTGAAAGGGAATAACCCCCACTTGCTGGTTATGACCGCAACACCCATTCCTCGCTCTCTGGCATTAACCATGTATGGCGATCTGGAATTATCCGTGATTGATGAACTCCCGCCTGGCAGGTTGCCTGTTGAAACCCATGTTTTATATCCCAGTGAACTTGAACGAGCCTATGGCCTGGTAAGGCGGCAGGTAGATCTTGGTCATCAAGCATTTATCATTTATCCCCTGGTTGAGGAGAGCGACAAGATTGATGAAAAAGCAGCTGTTTCGGAATTTGATCGACTGCAAAAAGAAGTCTTTGGCAATTATCGGCTCGGACTGCTGCACGGGCAATTGAGCGCGGATGAAAAAGAACAGGTTATGACCCTGTTCCGCGATCAAGAGATTCAAGTTCTGGTATCCACTTCGGTAGTGGAAGTAGGTGTGGACATTCCCAACGCAACTGTTATGCTGGTTGAAGGCGCCCATCGTTTTGGACTGGCGCAATTACATCAATTTCGCGGTCGAGTGGGTCGCAGTGATCAGAAGTCTTACTGCATCTTGATTCCAAGCACCGCAGAGGAAGTTGAAAACCAGCGTTTGCAGGTTATGGTAGAAACCAATGATGGTTTTATCCTGGCTGAAAAAGACCTGGAAATTCGTGGACCGGGTCAATTCCTGGGCACACGGCAATCCGGATATACTGAATTAAAATTGGCCAGCATCACTGACCTGGAGCTGGTTGAGCTGGCCAGGAAAGAAGCCTCTGCTCTATTCCAACAGGATCCAGAATTGAGCCAGGAAAATCATCAGCAATTAAGTTTGGCTGTAGAAAATTTTTGGACTCAAAAAACCACCGGAGATATCAGTTAATCCAGTAGAAAAGTTATTGAGGAGTTTCTGATGATTAGAGCAGTCTTTCCCGGAACCTTTGATCCAGTCCATTACGGACATATTGATATCGCCCAACGTGCTTCCCGGTTATTTGACGAGGTTGTTGTCGCCGTATATGACAAACCTATAAAAAAGATTCTCTTTCCCGCTGAACAGAGAATTGAACTTGTCAAACTTGCCCTCGAATCAATTCCCAATATAAAAATTGTCGGTTACAGTGGATTAACGGTAGATTTTTGCCACCAAATAGATGCCCAGGTAATTGTACGCGGACTACGTGTATTCTCAGATTTTGAATATGAGTTCAGGATGGCCCTGGCAAACCATAGCCTGTCTCCTGATATTGAATTTGTGGCTTTGATCACCAACAAAGATCACACCTTCTTAAGCGGAGCCACTGTTCGAGAAATCGCTGCCCTGAGTGGAGATGTCAGCAGCATGGTGCCTGAGAAAGTTCAAGAAGCATTAAAGGAGCGGTTTCAGGAGCTTGGCAGTGACCAAAGCATCGTTCCTCACACCTCACTGAGAGATTGATGAAATCCTTTTCATGTTATACTAAAAAAGGTACTCTTTTGGAGGAGTAAGCATGGATATTTTACATCTTGTGGACCGGTTGGAAGAATTAATTAACCAAAGCCGTTCCATTCTATTCACCCATAATGTCATTATTGATGAAGACAGGATGCTGGATCTTATTGACCAGATGCGTGTTGCTATTCCTGAAGAAGTAAAGAAATCCCAACAAGTGTTATCCCAAAAGGATCGGGTTATTGCCCAGGCAAAAGAAGAAGCTGACCGAACGGTAAATATTGCCAAAGAAAAGAGCGATAAATTAACAGATCGAGACAATATTGTTCAGGATGCCAAGAAAAAAGCCAATCAAATTGAATCCGATGCAGAAGTACGAGCCAAGAAAACTCAAGCAGAAGCCGAAGAATATGTGTCGGAAACTTTAACAAACCTGGAAATTGCCCTGGAACGGGTTCTTAACCAGGTTCGGAATGGAATTTTTATTCTGGAAGAAGATAATAGTGTTGATCCAGAACAATCCCAAAAAGACCCCAAGGTTTAGGGGAAAAAACCCATAGTTAGCCCAAAAACAAAACAGCCCAAATGGGCTGTTTTTTAATTCCCTTTTTGCCGCCAGGCGACAGTTTTCCCCCCACGTCGATAAAAATATTTCGCTAATATCCATCCGACAGTCCCCGGAAAATGCGCATTTGCCAGAATTGCCAGAATCATAATCCCGGGAATAACTGTCATTTTCTTCTTTTGTTCAATCATCAGCATAATCTTTTTGGCCACTTCCTCCGCGGATACCAGCAGCCAACCAGGAGTAATCCGTGTTGTCCGCCAATCTACGCCCGCATGCTGATCAAATTCAGTATCAACCGCGCCGGGAAACACCCCTGATATGGTTATTCCGGTCCCCCTGCATTCTCTGCTTAACCCTTCCATAAAACCTCGCAACCCAAACTTGGTTGCAGCATAAATGCTGTAAGTAGGCAGTCCGACCCAGGAAGCTATCGATTCTATTTGGATGATCTGCCCCCTGCCCTGAGACATCATAGTTGGCAAAACTGCCCTGGTGACTTGAATCGCGCCAATTAGGTTGGTCTGAATTTGATGGGCAATCTCTTCCTGTGATTGTTCGTCCAACCAGACCAGTTTGCCATATCCGGCGCTATTAATCAGAATGTCAATTTGTCCATATTTACCCAGGGTTTGATCTATCAGGTTTTGAATTTGATCCAACTGGCTCAAATCTGTTTGCACCACAAACGCTTCTCCACCTCCAGCTTGGATCTTTTCAGCGCAACTTTCCAGGCGTTCTTTCCGCCTGGCAGCAAGAACCACCCGGTATCCATTCGATCCTAACAGGGCAGCTGCTGCAGCCCCGATTCCGGAGGAAGCACCCGTGATAATTACAACAGGATTTGTTTCATTTTTTATTTTTGTCATAGGTTATTACCTGCTACTGGAATAATTCTACCAGAGAGTAAAACCCAACTTGATTAAGTTGGGTTTGATTCTACAGGAAGTTCCGTATAGAATAAAGAGAGATAGATCCAAATCGATCAAACCTCCAGGGTTAGTCGAAAGCGGATCTCCACTGTTCTATTTCATCAGGAAAGGAGAACTGGATGGATTTTCAATTGTCAGAGGAACAAAGATTGTGGCGAAAAACAGTCCATGCTTTTGTAAAAAAAGAGATCAAACCACTCGCCCAGGAAATTAATGAAAAGGAAGAAATACCCGCAGGTCTCATCCAAAAGATGGGGGGATTGGGCCTGATGGGCATGAGTGTGCCCGAAAAATATAATGGATCTGAAATGGATGCAATTTGTTCCGCAATCGCTATTGAGGAGATTGCCTGGGGAGATGGCGGGACAGCGCTGACGATTGAAGCGCATAATGAGCTCGGCTGCGCAGCAGTAGTGTTATTTGGATCAGAGGAACAAAAGAAAAATTTTCTACCGGATGTGGCAGCAGGAAATGGAAAACTAACCTCCCTGGCATTAACTGAACCACAAGCAGGCTCGGACCTCAGGAATATCCAAACCAAAGCTCAAAAAGATGGTGATGAATGGGTGATTCAGGGGACAAAATCCTGGATTACAAATGCAGCAGAAGCAACTTTTATTGTCACCCTGGTAAAAACGGATACTGGAGATGGATCACAGGAAATGAATTTAATCCTGGTACCTACTGATGCGGCAGGATTAACCATCGCCCCACCCGAGAAGAAAATGGGAGCGGGTGGAACTCACAGCCATGAAGTACGTTATGAAAACGTCAAAGTGCCACTGGAAAATCTACTTGGCGTCGAAGGCCAGGGACTGCAGCAGACCTTAAAAATCCTCGATGGTGGACGAATAAGTGTCGGGGCTTTATCAGTAGGTATTGCCCAGGCAGCCCTGGACGAGGGTATCCAATATGCCCGGGAACGCCAGTCATTCGGAAAAGCGTTAAAGGATCATCAGGCCATTCAATGGCTGGTTGCGGATGCAGCATCTGAAATTCATGCTGCCAGGCTAATGGTTTATTACGCAGCCTGGTTAAAAGATCAGGGGAAGCCCTTCACCAAGGCAGGCGCTATGGCCAAATTATTTGCTACCGAGATGGCAGAACGAACTGCTTATAGCGCAATCCAGATCCATGGTTCTTATGGCTACAGCCGCGAATATCCAGTTGAGGCCATGTATAAAGCTGCCCGTTTGATGACCATTGGAGAGGGAACCAGTGAAATTCAGCGCCTGGTGATTGCCCGTAAAGTTTTTGAGAACGGCCCATTGAAAATCGGATAAAACAGCGCGCGCTATACAATTTCCGGGGTCTAGATCAACGTTAAATCGGGAAATCAAACTATATAGAAGTGATTAAAAAAAATAACCGCCTGGTTTCAGGCGGTTATTTTTACTAACTTTTTATTTCTATTCCCCAATCATATCCAGTAAGGTATCAATCCCTGCCTGAATTTGAAGATCATAGGGTTCTGCCTTTAAACCCCAGGCGCCCATAGGAATTATGATATCCGGAGTGACGCCAATCCCTTCAAGAACCGTACCGTCTGGTAAAGCCAAAGTAGAAACTGCCAATCGAATTAATGTTCCATCCGCCAGCGTCCAACCTGTAATGCCTTCCGTATTGCCGGCAGAATTCATCCCCACGATGGTGGCCCTTCCCAATTCTTTCAAGGCAGCCGGGAAATAATCCGCCGCACTGTGGCTGGAACCATCTGTTAACACAACTACCGGTGTAGTTTTATTCCACAGCACAGGACCGCGAATCCGGTAAATAGTCCGCTGTTCTCCTTCACGAAGTTTTCCAACCGTTCCAACAATACCTTCAGTGAATACTGCAACAGAGTTATCAGAGTTACCGCCTGGATTGTGGCGAACATCAACAATTAAGCCAGCCAGAGGTGCATCCACTTCCAGCGCCTTAATGCTTTCATAAATTGCAAAATCAGAATCGCCATCAAAATCCGACACCCGGACATAACCAATACGTGGATCTTCCAGCACAATTTCATGATATCTGTAAGGGCAGTTGCCTACTCCATCAAGAGCCAGAGTAATATCCACTGGTTCCAAACCAGCCCCTTTCCAGACAGTCAAAGTCACCTGTTCACCACCTGTGCCAAAGAGGGCGCCATACCAATCTTCCCGGGCAAATTCCTCATCGCCTTTCACAACTGGATTGCCATCAATAGCTGTGATAATATCTCCCCGGGTAATTCCAGCTGAAGCCGCTGCACTGATTCCACAAACATCCCAGACGTAAAGATATTCATCCTCTCGAGAAGGTCCCGGCCAAATTTGGATACCCGTCGAAGCCCGGGGCGCTGCATCAGCTGAAGTTTCAATACCAAATTCTGCTCCCATATTTTCCGGGGGTACAAAGCGGCTGTGATCATCCTGGAGTTCGCGGACCAACAAGGTCAGCAAATCCCATAATTCTTCAGAAGATTCTACATCTTCGGCCAGAACAACATATTCATCATAAATCGCATCCCAGTCTATGCCGTTAAAATCCCCCCGGACATATTCCCCATTGATGATATTCCAAGCCTGTTTAACAATGCCCACATAATCATCAGGGCCTTCAACTTTTACTCCCCCAACTGGGGTGGCATAAACAAGGGTAGTCTGGGCGCTTAATGCTGCTATTGTTGCCAAAGCATTGACCGGCTCATCGGTTTCTACAACCGGTTCAGGTTGGCTGGCGCATGCAACAATAAACAACCCCATGACCAATAAAATCAATCCAATCCAGAGGGTTCGTTTCATTTTCTTCCTCCTAATCCGCTTATTTCAGCATTGAAAACTCTATACTGCCAGAGTTTGGCGGTGTCCCGCTTCTGCCTGATCATCATCCAATATTAATTGTACAGCATGGGGCAAAACCGGTGCCACGATCCGGAAATTTTCCAGGGCACCTTTTGGGCTTCCGGGCAAATTGATGATAATGGTTTTTTTCCTGATACCAGCGATAGCTCTCGATAACATCGCATGCGGAGTGATTTTCAAACTACCAGCCCGCATCGCTTCCGCCAAACCCGGAGCCTGCCTTTCAATTACTTCACTGGTTGCTTCCGGCGTGTGATCCCGGGGGGCGAATCCAGTTCCTCCGGTGGTTAAAATGACATCAAATTCTTCCGAATCTGACCAGCTAGATAACGTATCCACAATCGCATCGCGATCATCAGAAATAATGGCCGACTGGCCAACTGACCAGCCAGCATTCTGAATGGCTTCCTGTAAAGCCGGCCCTGATTTATCCTCCCGGATACCAGCAGCAGACCTATCAGAAACGGTCAATACAGCAAAGTTCAATCTCATATCTGCACTCTCTTATATCAAAGCTTCCCAGTTGCCGTGAATGCCGTCATCGGTGACACCATAAAAATGCCGG
The DNA here is from genome assembly GCA_964195965.1 of uncultured Nitrosomonadaceae bacterium. Classification (GTDB taxonomy): domain Bacteria; phylum Chloroflexota; class Anaerolineae; order Anaerolineales; family UBA11858; genus B10-G9. The sequence continues at coordinate 8,942 of CAXMRF010000007.1, read as the reverse complement.
TATTCATCACCTGCACGCTGGATCAAGTCGTAGCTATTATAGTTGCCGCGTTTCTTGCTGGAAACCAATCCCAGATCATCCTTCCAGGTAATATTAAGGGATTCAATTTTCACAGGCATTTTGGCATATTGAGAAATGGCATAATGCCATAAGCGCCGGGAAGATTTCAGGGTGACATTTTTTACAACACTGCCGTTTCTTAAGTCACGAACTGTGAAGTAATTTTCTCCTCCCCGTTTAGTAACTGACACAACTTCTACACCAGTTCTGGGCGGATCCAGCTCATTTGGCTGGACATCCTCAGCAGAACCTAACTCACTCACTTCTTTGGAACGTAATATGGGCCGCGGTTCTGCCTGAATTGTCTCTGGTACGGATTTCTGCGTTCTCTTTCCCTGGAGCACCATTTCAACAATCTCGTCCCTCACCGCCATACCCGTTTCTGTTTCAGTACGTAAATAGATTTTATTATCATCCACCGCGTAAGGAGTATCCACTCCTTTGGGTATCATCACCTGGATGACCTTTTTCCCTTCTGTTTCATGAACTTCAAATTTGCATGTTAGTACGGGGCTGATACGTTTATCTATTTCTGATTGTAATTTTTCTATACTTTGATTGGGACGTGGAATCCCCTCAACAGCTTTTCCAGGTTCGGCTGACAATCCCAAGTATAGCGTCCCCCCATTTGAATTTGCAAAGGCACAAATATCAGCGATGATGCCGTACAGGTTTCCTCCCCGGACAGTGATCTTGTCATGGAAATCCTGCATAAAGGTCACCCCTACAGCCCGGGCATCCCTGATAAAGTCGTAGTTGGGCAAAGAGCTAAGCTGATGCGGCCGGGTGCTTGAAAAGTTATTACTTTCAAAAAGATCTTTTAAGGCCTGGAAACTTCTTTCCGGTAAACGAACATCCGTGGTCCGATCCCCAACCCCTTGTTTATTTTGAAGAGATATTTTTTTCACCAGTAAATGGGCATCTGATCCCTGAATACAGTGCATGCGCCGGGGATATTCCGGTTTATTGCCGCTGAAGAATGATGCAGTTGCATTGCGCCCTTTTTTATCCAAATCCGTTACTTCCAGGGCAAATAAGTGGGGATCCTGGGTGTATGCAATTTTGGTTTGACCGCCAAATGGAAATCGCCGCATGGCTACGCCATTATTGGAATTTGCATGGGCTGCAATGGCCATGCCGCCCGCTTCGTGAATAGCTTTATAAGCAGTTAACACATCCACGCTGGCACCCACTGTAACGGATCCTTCGTCCAGTTTTTCAGAGGGGATATTTAATGCCAGCAGTAAATGTTCTATATCTCTAACCGGTTTATCCTCTGGGAAAATTGCCAGAATATGAAAACCAAAGGTAGCTGTAAATTCGAATCCAGGCAGAACCAGCACCTGTTTAATCAATTTTTGATATTCCTCGAGGCGGGTTTCCTCTTCAGGAAGCAGGCGGTTGAGCTGCTGAAGCATTTTTAGCTGGTCTATTTCTTCCTGCATTCTGCGATATCCCGCTACAGTATTGTGATCTGTAAAAGCAATAATTTCCAGACCTTTTTTTGCGGCTTGTTTAAGGATATCCAAATATCCGATCTCCGGCTGCAAATAATCATTTGAAGCCGGTGTATGTAAATGTAAATCCATTGTGTACCAGACTAATCCGGTAGAATTCTTTTTTGATGCCATTAGTACCTCACTATTATAGATTCAAGAAGCCTGGTTAACTAAGAAAAATCCAACCAGCAAAGAATAAGCCTTGGATTCAATAATGAATCCAATCTCTTCTTAAACCTTCAATATAATAAATCATTACAAAGGGAACGAAAGACGATCTATATGGCCAGGAATTATGAATATAGAATCTCAATGATATAAATTATTCCTGGTAAGCTAGTTTTTTGTCTTCTAAATGTTGTTCCGCAACGTAATTTAATAAATTAACCCGGCAAATAATCGTTCAATCAGGCAGCTTTTTTCTTTCGGGCTGGTGCCTTTTTCTTCGTTAATGCTGCCTCTAAAACTTCTTCAATATTTTCAACAAAAACAAAGTTGATCTTTTCCAGAACTTCCTCAGGAATGTCTTCCTCCAGATCTGCCTGGTTCTTCTTGGGCATGATGACCGTAGCCGATCCAGCCCGGTAAGCAGCCAAAACTTTTTCCTTAATGCCTCCCACAGGAAGCACCTGGCCCCTTAATGTGATTTCACCAGTCATGCTGATATTCCCTTTCACAGGGCGGTTGGAGAATAATGAAACCAGGGCCGCTGCCATGGTCACTCCAGCAGAAGGTCCATCTTTGGGCTGAGCGCCAGCAGGAACGTGCAAATGAATGTCACGGTCTTTATAAAAATCCATCTTCAATCCCAATGTATTTGCATTGGAGCGAACATAAGAAAGGGCAGCCTGGGCTGATTCCTTCATCACTTCACCTAGAGATCCTGTCAGCTGGAAGTTATTTCTCCCGGGCATGGAAGTTGCTTCCACAAATAAAACTTCACCTCCTGTGGAAGTCCACGCCAAACCAGTTGCCACACCTGGCACCGATGTCCGATTGGCAAGTTCTTCATCCCCATAATACCGGGGACGGCCAAGGTACTCCGCTACTTCCTTAACCCCTATCCTGGCAGACTCTTTTTTGCCTTCTGCAATCAGTGTGACTACTTTTCTGCACAAGGTGCCGATTTCGCGCTCCAGGTTTCTAACTCCGGATTCCCGGGTGTAGGAGCGGATAATCATCTGTAAAGCCGGATCGGTAAAAGAAATCTCTTTTTTCCTTAATCCGTTCTCCCGGATTTGACGGGGAATCAAATAGCCCTTGGCAATGGCTTTCTTTTCCTTATCGGTATAACCGGATAACTTGATGATTTCCATCCGATCTCTTAATGGGGAAGGAATGGGTTCTAACAAATTTGCCGTGGTGATGAACATTACCTTCGAAAGATCATAAGCCACCTCCAAATAATGATCTCTAAATTCATTGTTTTGCTCCGGGTCCAATACCTCCAGCAATGCGGATGTTGGATCACCCCGGTAATCCCGGCCCAATTTATCAATTTCATCCAGCATAAAGACCGGATTATTCTTCCCTACTCTTCGAAGCGCTTGCAGGATTCTTCCTGGCAGAGCGCCAATATACGTTCGCCTGTGTCCCCGGATCTCTGCTTCATCCCGAACCCCGCCCAGCGAGATACGAATGAATTCACGGTCCAGGGCCCGGGCTATGGATCTGCCCAACGAGGTCTTCCCCACCCCGGGAGGCCCCACGAAACATAAAATCACCCCTTCCCGGATGCGGCGAATATCATCTTCGTAAATCTCCTCGTCTTCACCTTCTCGCTCTTTTCTAAGTTTTCGGACTGCCAGGAATTCCAAAATTCTTTCCTTAACATCCTCCAAGCCAAAATGATCTTCATCTAAAATTTGCCTTGCCCGGGAAATATCCAGGTTGTCTTCCGTCATTTCTGACCAGGGCAAAGAAACCATCCAGTCCAGGTAAGTGCGAATTACGCCGTATTCCGCTGCAGCAGACGGCAGATGGGACATGCGGTCAAGTTCCCGCCTGGCCTGTTTATTCGCTTCTTCCGGCATATCTGCCTCATCGATTTGGCGCCGGAACTCGTCAATTTCAACAGCCTGGTCCTCTTCCTCGCCTAGTTCGGTGCGGATAGCTTTCATCTGTTCCCGGAGAAAATATTCCCGCTGCACTTTTTCTATCTCTGACCGGGCCTGGTTTTGGATGCGCTGACCAATTTCCAGCATTTCTACTTCCCGGGTCAGGAAATTGACCAATTTAATCAGTTTTTCGGATACCGAGTCCAGCTCCAGGAGCTCCTGGGCATCAGCTAACTCCAAACGTTGAAAATTGGCAATCGTATAGACCACTTGAAGCGGGTCATCCAGGGTCATGACTGCATCGACTAATTCCTTGGGAACTGAGGGGAATAAATTAGTAATTTCTGAAAATTGATCCCTGGCCTGGCGGGTTAATGCATCAATCTCCAGATCACGTTCAAACTTTACTGGAGAGAGTTTAATTTTCGCCTTCAGATAAGGTTCTTCCTGGGTAAATTTCTGGACTTTAAATCGAGTAATGCCCTGAACCAGCAAACGGATTGTGCCGTCTGGAGCCCGGAATAAACGATGGACTGAGGCCACCGTTCCGACCTGATAGAGATCGTCTGGCCCGGGCGATTCATTCTGGGGGTCTTTGGAAGTCACCAAGCCAATCAGACGGTCATCCACGGAAAGCACATCATCTACCAACCTAATGGATCTGGGCTGACCAATGGACAAGGGAACCGCGGTTTCTGGGTATACCACCAAACCACGCAGGGGCAAAATTGGCAGCTCAGAGGGAATTCTCCCAATCAGCTCCTCTTGATTGATTTCTTCTGCGCCGCTGCTATCCAGCTCGGCAAAATTGGATACCACTGATCCCACAAAGATTTCATCCAGGGAAAGATCTTCTCGATTAACCCATTCCAACAATTCTAAAAATTCTGTACTCCAACGCGATACCGGCATACTTCCTGGTTCCTTAATTAATTTTCCTTCTCATCTTTTTGAGGGATAGAATAGATTCAATTCATTCCGGGGCGAAGGTTTTGATTAACAATCGCCTTTGATCCCCAAAACTAATTTTAACACAGAGGAAGGGCGTTTCTGATAATAGCGGGAGTTTATATAGGAGATTAATACTTGAGTTTTGCCGGAAAAAACACTTTTATTTAGATCAGATAAAGCAACCCTGATTTATTTCTTATACAATTCTGACCATCTAAACCTTGTCTTTCCTACAGCTGGGTTATAATCGATTTAAATCTAAGAGTATAAAATACCAGCGTGTTATTAACCAGGAGATTGAGTATGTTTTCAAAGATTATGCAAAAAGCTATGAACGACCAGATTCACCATGAGCTGGAATCTGCCTACATCTATTTATCGATGGCTGCTTATTTTACAGCTGGAAACTATCCCGGCTTCGCTCATTGGATGAAAATGCAATTTGACGAGGAAATGATCCATGCTTTCCGATTTTACGATTACATCCACAGTCGGGGAGAACGGGTAATTCTGCAATCCATTGAAGAACCCGGCGCGGATTTTGATTCCCCCCTGGCTGCATTTGAAACTTCCCTGGCCCATGAAAAGAAAATTACGGCTGATATTCATAAGTTGTATGCCCTGGCCATGGAAGAAAAAGACTATCCCAGCCTTTCCTTCCTGCAGTGGTTTATTGATGAACAGGTCGAAGAAGAGGAGCATGTTGGGGAAGTGGTAGAAAACGTCAAACGAGTCAGCGGTGTCGATCATGCCATGTTAATGCTGGATCGGGAACTGGCACTTCGTCAACCGCCTGTTGTAGAACCATAATAAAATTAATATGGAAAAAAACGGAAGTCAACTCCCTTTGAGAGTTGGCTTCCGTTTTAATTTAAAAGGTGCGCGGTAGAGAATATGATCGAGAAGGGAAGATTCAATTCCCCCATCCCACAGCTCCAACACGAGAAAGGCAAGAATCTCAAATATTTCTAGCTATTTGCATTTTTTCAAGGAATTAGTTAAATAATTTGTAATATAATATCAACGCAATTTAGTGCATCCTCTAAGAACCTATTCATTCTAAGGAGAAATAAGGTATGAAGCCTGTTGATGTCCACAAAACTATATCTCAGAAAATGCTTGCGGATGGTTATCCCATTGTTTTTGATTTGGAAAGATCCCATGATACTTATTTTGTAGATCAAATCTCCGGCCGTGAATATCTTGATTTCTTTACTTTTTTTGCAAGTAACGCAGTGGGCTATAATCACCCAAAACTTAAAGACCCTGCCTTTCTTGAGAAATTAACTTTATCCGCAATACATAAACCATCCAGTAGTGATATTTACACCACCTTGATGGCCGATTTTGTTGACAAATTCAGCCAGGTGGTGATGCCCAAATCCATGCCGCATCTATTTCTGGTGAGTGGGGGCGCATTAGCTGTGGAAAATGCTTTAAAGACTGCCTTTGATTGGAAGGTTCGCAAGAATCTGGATCAGATTAATCAAACGGTTGGATCAGAATATGGAAACTTTCATGGGCTTGGATCGAAAATCATTCATTTCAAAGAAGCTTTTCACGGACGTTCAGGCTACACACTTTCACTGACAAATACCAGTGATCCACGAAAACACATGTATTTTCCAAAATTCGACTGGCCCCGGATTATCAATCCCAAACTGAGTTTTCCTGCCTCTGATCAGGTCCTGGAGCAAGTCAAAAAAGTTGAAGAAATTGCGCTAGCGCAGATAGAAATGGCGGTAAACCAATACAAAGGCGATATTGCTGCATTAATCCTTGAACCGATCCAGGGAGAAGGTGGTGACAATTACTTCCGACCCGAGTTCCTGCAAACCCTGCGGAAATTGGCGGACAAACATGAATTTTTGCTCATCTTTGATGAAATTCAATCCGGTATCGGCCTGACCGGGAAAATGTGGGCCTATCAACATTATGATATTGAGCCAGATATTATTGTTTTCGGGAAGAAAACTCACGTCTGCGGCATCATCGCAGGGCCGCGGGTAGATGAAGTAAAAAATAATGTATTTGTTGAATCCAGTCGAATAAACAGCACATTTGGCGGAAACCTGGTAGATATGGTTCGATGCACCAGGATTTTGGAAATTATCGAGGAAGAAAATCTTATTGAAAACACAGCCCGCGTGGGAAAAATAATGCTGGAAGGGTTGGAGGGAATTGCAGCTGAATCGAGAGATCTTGTTAACAATGTTCGGGGAAAGGGATTAATGATCGCATTTGATCTTCCAGATCAAGAGAAACGCAATTCAATGATTGAGAGTATGTTTGACAATGGTTTACTGGCTATGAAATCAGGCGATCGTTCAATACGATTCAGGGGCATGTTAGATACACCCGAAGAAGCAATCGATCAGGCTTTGGAGATTGTAGCGCAAAGCATTCCGGGAGCTTAAATAATAGTTTAACTACAATAGCGATTTCCATGTCATCTAATTATTATTTAGAACCGCAATCAACAAAATTGCGGTTCTAAATTTAAGAGGACAGTAATCCATTAAAAATAATGTTATTTGACATGTGCTTAATTAGATAAAAAGTAGGATACTGACTATAATAAACGGAATTTTTTAGAGAGGTAAAGGTCAAAACATGAACGACACATCCTACAATGCATTTAAAACAGCACAGAAGCAATTTGATAATGCTGCAGAATTGTTGGAATTGGATCAAGCAACAAGGGATTTCTTGAGGATTCCCATGAGGGAATACCAATTCAGTATTCCAATCCGGATGGATGATGGATCTGTGAAGGTTTTCCGTGGTTTCCGCGTTCAGCACAATGATGCCCTTGGTGCCGGTAAAGGCGGGATCCGCTGGCATCCCCAGGAGACAATCGACACAGTGCGAGCTTTGTCCATGTGGATGACCTGGAAATGCGCAGTAGTGGACATCCCATTGGGCGGGGCAAAAGGGGGGATCGTCTGCGACCCCCATGATCTCAGCCTGCTGGAACAGGAGCGCCTGTGCAGGGGATATGTCAGGCAGATGGCCAAAAATATCGGTCCACTTTCTGATGTGCCGGCTCCAGATATGATGACAAATTCTCAGCACATGTTGTGGATGCTAGATGAATTTGAAACCATCCATGGTGGAAAATACCCTGGAGCTATTACTGGCAAACCAGTTGGAATGGGAGGATCATTAGGCCGTACTGAAGCAACCGGTTATGGTGTGATGATTACAGTTCGGGAAGCGATGAAAGAAATGGGTCTCGACCTGCAAAACACAACAGCCAGTTTCCAAGGTTTTGGCAATGTTTCTCAATATGCCATCGAACTCTATCAACAAATGGGTGGCAAACCGGTTTGTGTATCCTCCTGGCATCAGAAAGAACAAAAAGCGTATTCTTTTGTTAAAAAAGATGGATTTAATCTCAAAGAATTAAAAACCATCACAGACCATTTTGGTGGAATTGACAAGGAAAAAGCACAGGATATGGGATTTGACTTGCTTCCGGGAGAAGCCTGGTTGGAACAGGATGTAGATTTACTTGTACCGGCAGCACTGGAAAACCAAATTACTGGCGAAAACGCTAACAAGATTTCTAAACAGGTGAAAATCATAGCTGAAGGCGCTAATGGCCCTACTACCCCGGAAGCCGATGAAGTGATCAAGACCAAAGACATTTTGGTAATCCCTGATTTCCTGGCAAATGCGGGAGGGGTAACCTGCAGTTACTTTGAACAGGTCCAGAACAACCAGAATTATTATTGGGCCAAAGAAGAAACTCTGGGAAAACTTGACCTGATAATGACCAATGCTTACCTTGGTGTGAGCGAGTTTGCCAAAAAGAATAAACTTTTTATGCGCGATGCAGCCTATATGATTTCCGTAGATCGTGTGGTTAAAGCTTGTAAAGCCCGAGGATGGGTCTAACTCAAACAAATGATAACCAGGACGGGGAGTTTACCTTCCCAAAAATTAGTCCCATTTAATCGAAACATTAATGACCCGGATGTCCCTATCCGGGTCATTGGAAATGGTTCAATCGGGGGAAAAGCCCAGGGACTTGTATTTCTCCAGACTCTACTATCCTCAAATGAATTGATAGAATCATATCCAGAGATCAAGATCGGTATCCCGGGTCTCACTGTGATTTGCACGGATGTCTTTGATACATTTTTAGAGATTAACGATTTATACAATTTCCAGGATTCCGATTATACGGATGGCCAGATTGCCCACGCTTTCCAAAAAGCAGAACTACCCTTTTATGTGCTCGGTGATCTGCAGGCCCTGGTTGAACAAATTCGCACTCCGATTGCGGTCAGATCATCCAGTTTATTGGAAGACGCGACCCATGAACCCTTCGCGGGAATCTATACCACAAAAATGATTCCCAATCAGCAGT
>CAXMRF010000006.1:22079-53094 GCA_964195965.1 uncultured Nitrosomonadaceae bacterium | reverse complement strand
CCTATCCTTGCATCAGCAATCCAGGTGGACTGCTGATCTCAAACCAGTTTTCAAACCAGTGTGAGAAAAATCAATTTAAAACAATCAGGAGTCGGCAGCGGCCTTCTCTTTTTTCTGTTTACGTTTTTCTTTAATGGTTAGTTTGGCTTTCTTTTTGGTTTCCCGATTGCCTTTATCCCTTTTCCCTTTTTCACCCATAAAAACCACCTTCACTATTCAATATTAAATTACTATCTATTTTCTATCATAGCATTATTAACCGTATCTGTCAGTAGAATCAGGGAAAATTCTCATCTAAAGTGAGGAATTGCTGAATAGGTCAATAGTTATGATTTTCTCTAAGAGGATATTCTAACGAATAAAAAAAAATCGCTCGATGGATTCATCAAGCGATTTTTAGTGTGGGCCCGGCAGGATTCGAACCTGCGACCTGGCGGATAACGGCTGATAACCTGTACGGTATCAAAATGGATGATTTAAAAAAAACAGAAAGATTATCAAATGGATAATGGAATATTTCCAAGCAAGTTATTATCATCAGATTGTTTTTGCTTATCGATGCAGTGATGATCACCATAAGAGCAGAAAACACAGCAATCACCAGATTTTGGTCGAATTTGTGTACTACACCTAGTACAGTTGTGAAATACCAGTCAATAATTCTGGGGGATATCCAGTTCTTCCACAAATCCACATTGCGGACAAGTAAGGTTGGTTCTAGTTGTTATTGTCATAGTCTAATACTACCTCTATTTTCAAGAAAATTCCTTAGCGATAAATTTCTCACAAATTGAATACTATCTTGCTGCCTTTGCAGCTTTTTTTACATCCTCAGAGAGGGTAGGGTGGATATTGATTGATTAAAAGCCAGTAACTCTAGGAAAAATGAACGAAAAGCGCCCCGGCGCGACTCGAACGCGCAACCAACTGATTCGAAATCTGTATGTATAAGTGTCCACAAAATGGTAAAAGAATTGTCCAGTTTCTCCGATGTTTCCATTCACTTCCAATCCAGATCCACCTTGATAGGCGACTCATTTTATTTTGAGAGATAAATTAGATAGCGAAATATATTTTATGATGTAATTTTTCCTGATTTAGTAAAGCGTTAAATTATGTTTCATCTATTTAATTTCTGTCAATTTGAATTAGGCTGAATTTAAAACAGATTTTGTGTTGATCAATATATTTCAAGCACAATTTATATGAACACATTTTAACATTATTTATGAAACCTTGACAAATACAAAATTGATTTTATACTTCAATATTGATTGAAGTATTTTGGAGCTTTCATGGATAATTTTGATTTTATAAGCAGAGTACTGCAAGTTCTTGGAAATCCTACTAGGTTTAGGATTTTTAATATTTTAATGACGGGAACACATTGCAACTGTGAAATCGCTGAAAAAACAGGTTATGCAATTAATTTAATTTCCCACCACTTAAAAGCTCTCCAAGAAATTGATCTAATCCAATCTGAGCGTAATAAAATTGATGCCCGCTGGATTTATTATTCTGTAAATACGCAGAACCTGGGATACATTCAAGACCGGTTACATGATTTTCTTAACACCAACCGTATTGAAAACAGGGATCCGGCATGTGTTCCCTGAAAATAAAATCATCACAGGAGAAATAAGAATGAACGTTTTCGAGAAGTATCTAGCTGTTTGGGTCGCATTGTGCATGGGGTTGGGTTTGCTACTATCAATTTTTATCCCCGGTGTTGGAGAATCAATAAACTCCTGGCAGATTCGGGGAATATCGATTCCCATTGGGATCTGTCTATTTCTAATGATGTATCCCGCTTTATTAAACTTCCAGTTTTCAGAACTGAAAAAAATACGCGACAACCCAAAACCGATATTATTGACTTTAGTATCTAATTGGATCATCGCTCCAATCGTAGCTGTGGTATTGGCTAGAACCTTTCTTCAAGGTCAAGAACAATTGATTGTTGCGATCATTCTTCTGGGATCCAGCCCATGCACAGCAATGGTACTAGTATGGGGAAAATTAGCAAACGGCAATCAAGAACAAAATGTAGTAAATACAAGTTTAAATACACTCACAATCATCTTTCTCTATGTTCCTTTGGTTACTTTTCTCACAGGAATTCAAAACATACCGATTGACCGTTTCGCACTGATCATCTCCGCTCTCGTTTTTATTGGTCTACCTTTGATAATTGGGGTTTTAAGCAAGCGTGTTATATTAAATACTAAGGGTGAGAAATGGTTCCATAAAACATATCATCCTATTGTCAGCAAAATTTCTACAGGTGCTTTATTAATGACATTGGTTGTACTATTTTCTCTAAATGGTCAGGTTCTATTAAACAACTTTGATTTATTAGGAAAAGTATCCATTCCATTACTATTAGGTTTTGCAATTGTTGTTGCTTACAACTTAATTGTTACAAAATTGGCTGGTCTTGCGTATAAAGAGGCTGTTATTACTGTGTTGATTGGTTCGTCCAGCCATTTTGAAATAGCAATCGCAGCAGCAGTTGCAATGTATGGAGTTGGGTCTTTAGCAGCATTGGGGACAACGATGGGATTGTTTTGGGAAGTCCCCGTCATGCTAGGCTTGGTAAAATTGGCAAAATTCTTAGAAAAACGAGGATTTTGGCTGAAGAATAAGACTGTTGAGGCAACACAATAAAAATCTAGGAAAAGTCAGCAAAAAAATAAAATGCTGTTTTTTTTGTTAATTCAACTTGCACTAACATAGAGAGTGGCACAAATAATGGGGGCACGTCATACATATATCTGAGAAAGACTTATGTTAGTTCCTTTTGAATATCTTCATCCACGTAATTAGATCATGCCCAAATATTTTTTCGTTCTGAATTAGCATGTCTAATCCTTTGATATATTGATGCTTATGATAAGGACACTTATCTTAAGCACTAACAGTTAGAAATCAAAGACCTCATGCCAATATTGAGTATAGCATGAGGTTTTAATGAATTGAGTATTAAACAGATATCCCATCCCAACCTCACCGAAGGATTAATCCTTCGTATGTGGTTCGAGATGGGACCAAGACTGTGGGCGGTATTGGGCTCGAACCAACGACCTCCTCCGTGTAAGAGAGGCGCTCTAACCAGCTGAGCTAACCGCCCGAATTGTGGGGACATTATACTCTGCCGTGGAAAATAAGGAAAGGGAATTTAAATCTATAATCAGCAAAATCAATAATGAGGCTTAACGTTTGCCAAAATCAAAAAGACAGGGAAATATCCTCAGGAAAAATTGAAATATCACAAGATTGCCGCGCTGCGTACGCAATGACAGTACTTTCCAAAGTTTAAAATCCATCCCACTGCACACAGCTAACTACTTACTTCTTACTGCTTACTTCTTACTCCTGCGGATTTGCCAAACTCTCCTCCCTTATGATACACTTTCTCCAGACCTATCCTTGGACATAACACTATGCGAATCATCCGCTATCAAACCCCCCGCAGGAAAGCCGGCTACGGTTGGCTCCTAGATAACAAAGTTGGTCCCATTAAGGGCGATATCTTTGGTTCCTTTCAACGCGGTGAAGCCAAAACTTCGCTGGACAAAGTTCAGCTCCTGGCGCCAGTTGAACCTGGCAAGATTATCTGCGTGGCCCGCAATTATGCTGCTCATGCAGCCGAGCACGGCGCTGCTGTCCCCGAGCTGCCAGTGCTGTTCTTTAAACCACCCACAGCTGTAATCGGACCCGGTGATCCGATCATTTTACCCCCTCAAGCCAAACGAGTGGAGCAGGAAGCCGAATTAGCGGTTGTGATCGGGAAAAAAGGCCGCTGGATTGCACCAGAAGAAGCCCATAACCATATTCTGGGCTATACAATCGGCAACGACGTTACCGAACGTTTTTATCAACAAGAAGACCTGCTCTGGACCCGGGCAAAAGGATTTGATACCTTTGCTCCCTTGGGGCCCTGGATTGAAACAGACCTCAATACAGCCGACGCGATCATATCCTGCCGAGTGAATGGCAATTTGCGCCAAATGGCTTCCACAAGAGAGATGGTATTCCTGGTTGAACAGCTGATTGCCTTTGCTTCTTCCTTTATGACTCTTATGCCCGGGGATGTAATGCTGACCGGTACACCCGAAGGAGTTTCCAAATTGGAAGCTGGTGATACAGTGGAAATAGATATTGAAGGTATCGGCACACTCTCAAATCCGGTAGTTCAAGCGGAGCAGGAATAAAATATGGGCATTGATATCCGGGCTGGTGTCCTTGCAGCAACCTTCTTGACCTTGATTTTTTTTCTGATCAGCGTTGTGACCGGGATCCAGACAGTACTTTCCGGCAAGAAGGTAAAATTCTTCCAGCTGCGGCGGGATCAAATGATGCGGGGCTGGCGATTAATTGCCCTGGGGTTTTTCTGGGTTATTCTGGGTATCGGGGTTTATTTTTTTGGTGAACCAGTTGCATACCAGATAATCACCCCTTCCCCCACTCTGCCGCAAACCCTGACACCATCCATCACACCTTCTGCATCGGTAACACCCACGATTACAGAAACTCCCACTATTACACTCACACCGGCGGAATCTTACACCCCGGAACCATCCCAGACTCCCCACATCCCGATGGCAGTAGAGGCTCGATTTGAAGGCAAATTAACCCCTCCTGCAGAAGCTGCATTCAGCCCACTGATTTTTTCCAATATCGGACTGGATGATGACTACAACCCTATCGGACCTGGTGTGCAATTTACTAATCCAGTAGGCCACCTCTTCGCAGTGTTCAGCTACGCCCGTATGGAAGATGATATCCAATGGAGCGCGCTCTGGTATCAGGGCACAAACCTGGTTCACTACGAAAGCTTGCCTTGGAACGGCGGCAGTGGTGGGATTGGTTACACGGATTGGGATCCGGCGCCAGAATTGTGGCTGCCCGGTGAGTATTTAATTCAGATTTTCCTGGGAACAGACTTTATTATTTCTGGAAATTTCACCGTGATTGGCGAACCTCCCATCCCCACAGTTACAGCTACACCTACAATTTCCCCCACCCCAACAGCTACCATCCAGCCAACGGATTCGGCTGCTCCATCCCCCACTCCATAATATTCCTAACCCCTGGTTAGCTGAACAGCAACCTGTGCAGCGACTCTGGCATTGTTAAGCAGCAATCCCAGGTTGGTCTTCATGCTGGCTTTCCCTGTGAGTTCACTTACCCGCATTAACAAAAATGGTGTGACTTCCTGGCCATGGATGTTATTTTCTTCAGCATCCTGGAGAGCCTGATCAACTGCATCTTGCATCACTTTATCTGGCAAGGCATCGTCGAAAGGCGGTGGCACAGCCAGCAATACAGCCGAGTTAATCCCCATTTCCCAATGAGCCCTGGCCAAAACGGCCGCGCTTTCTGGATCTTCCACCTGGGCATTCACTGGCAATCCACTGGAACGGGCATAAAAAGCCGGGAACAGGGAAGTCTGATACCCCACCACCGGTACAGAAAGAGTTTCCAGCATTTCCAGAGTTTTGGGTAAATCCAGAATAGATTTTGCCCCGGCGCAGACTACCAATATGGGCGTCTGAGCCATCGTGGGCAGGTCCGCAGAAATATCAAATGACGCATTGCGATGAACGCCCCCAATCCCGCCTGTTGCAAAAACCTGGATGCCTGCCTTATGCAAGGCTGTAATTGTGCCGGCAACAGTGGTGCCGCCATTCAATTTCTTAGCAGCTGCCCGGGAGAAATCCCGCCGACTGATCTTAATCACATCACGATCTTGCGCCAAGAGCTGAATGTCAGCTCGATTCATGCCGACCTGGGCTTTTCCTCCCAGGACACCTACAGTTGCTGGGACAGCGCCTTCTTCCCGAATTACATCTTCCATCGCCTGAGCCAGCTCAATATTGGTCGGGAAAGGCAATCCATGGGTCACTACCGCCGTTTCCAAACCGACCAACGGCCTGTTTTCCTCGAGGGCCTGTTTAACTTCTTCTGAATAATGCAGATCTTCCATGCAGTACTCCCTGCTCCTGATTTTTTTAGTGAAAATATACTTTCATTCTATCATTTTTCCCTTCAGAGACCTGGAATACGGACAGCTTCTAAACCACCCGGTGTTAATGAAAATGATGTTTTCCTGATAGAATGAAGATGAACAACAAAAAACTATTCTTAAGGATTGACTATGAGTAATTTTCCCGGAAAAGGGAAGGTAGCGGTTGTAAAAACCTCACCTGAAACTGTATTGGAAGACTATCACCGTCTGATGAAATTAGCCGGAATGGAAAAAGCTTTACCTGATAAAAATCTTCAAACCGGATTGAAAATTAATATTTCCTGGCAAACCTGGTACCCGGCTTGTTCTACCACGCCCTGGCAGCTGGAAGGTGTAATCAAATCCCTCCAGACCCAGGGATACAAGGATTTGGTTGGGGTACACAATGACACAGTGGTGGTGGATACCAGTGATGGAGAAGTCAATAATAAACATAAGGCAGTCACCGACCGATTGAATATCCCTTGCCTGTATCTATACAATCAAGATTTCGAATGGATTGAATTTACACCTAAAAACCATAAATACCTGGTTTTAGACAAAGTTTATCCGGATGGCGTATTAATCCCCAAGGCGCTGATGGGCATGAATATCATTCAGCTGCCAACAGTAAAAACTCACGTTTTCACAACCATTACCGGGGCAATGAAAAACGCCTTTGGCGGCTTGCTTCATCGGGAAAGACATTGGACACATGCGGTTATCCATGAAACTGTGGTGGATTTACTGGCAATCCAGCAAGAAATCCATCCCGGTTTGTTTGCTGTCATGGACGGCACCTTTGCCGGTGATGGACCAGGCCCCCGGGCCATGCGCTGGCATGAAAAAGATATCTTACTGGCCTCAGCTGATCAGGTGGCCATCGACGCAGTCTCAGCCAAATTGCAGGGATTTGATCCGATGGATTTGCGTTTCATACGCCTGGCACATGAACATGATCTTGGTATCGGTGATCCCAGTCAAATTGAAATCGTTGGTTATGATATCGACCAGGAAAAACCTTGGCATTTCGTCCGAGAAGATACACTCGCCAGCACAGGCCAGCACATGATTTACCATGGCTGGTTAAAACCCCTGGAAAAATTCCTTTTACAAGGCCCCCTGGTCCCCTGGTCCTACTTTGCCAGTAATTTTTACCACAATGTTTATTGGTATCCCTTTGTGGGCCGCAAACGGGTTGAAGAAGCTTTAAAAACCAAATGGGGCCAAGTTTTTAAGAAATATGGGGATGGGAAGGTTGTTATGCCAGGCATGGAGCGGAAAACCGTTATCCAGGCATTAGTGGGTGGACTCCTGGCAATCGTAGTCCTGGTCTTACTGCTGACCGCACTCATCTAAATCCTATGTTTGATAAATCCAAATCCATCATCCGCCGGTTGATTCCTGGCTTACTATTCGGTTTTCTTGTTTTCCTGGGAGTTATCCTGGTTGGTGATTTAAACCAGGTGGGAGAGCAAGTAAGGAATTTTCAATGGGCCTACTTTCCATTCATACTGCTGCTGACTCTTTTTAATTACCTGCTGCGATTTTTTAAATGGCATTATTATCTGGGTCTGGTTGGTGTGAAGAACTACCCCCTCCTGGAAAGCGCCCGGCTATTTCTGGCTGGTTTCCCCCTGGCTGTCACACCGGGCAAAGTAGGTGAAGCCCTTAAAGCTATCTGGCTGGAAAAAGAAACCGGTCTTCCATTCTCAAAAGGAATTTCTGTGGTCCTGGCGGAACGCATTAGCGATGGCCTTGGTGTACTACTGCTCAGCACGCTGGGTGTGATTGCCTATCCTCGCTACTGGCCAGCTTTTGCTCTCATTTTGGGTGGATTGATTCTCCTAATCGTGATCATTCAAATTCGTCCCGCTTCGCTCTGGCTTATAGATCTGGGGTCCAGGCTGCCCTTCCTAAAACGAATATCTACAGGATTACGAGAATTTTATGAAGGCAGTTATACCCTTTTTAAACCCCGGGCAATTTTAGTAGCGGTCAGTCTTGGCACTATTTCCTGGCTGGGTGAAGGCATCGGCATGTACCTGGTGCTGCTGGGCCTGGGTGTCGTTCCTGGCTGGGGAACCCTATCGGTGGCAGTGTTTGTACTGGCTTTTTCAACTGTAATCGGGGCAGTGTCAGCCCTGCCGGGTGGATTGGGCGCAGCAGAAGCTTCGATTGCCGGCATGCTGGGTTTGCTGCTGGCATTAAGCCGGGATACAGCCGCAGCAGCGACCCTGCTAATCCGGTTTGCAACACTTTGGTTTGCAGTTTTTTTGGGTTTACTGGTTTGGGCGTTCTCCCGTAAGCGTTTTTTTCAAGACAGTGTTGAGAATGAACATTAAACCATTCCCTAAGATCCATTAATAGTTCTCAGGCTCTATTTTCCATTACAATACAGTAGAATAAAATTTTTAACGGTCTGATCCATAGTTTATTATGGCGGACCAGGAGGTCCTTATGGCGAAGAATTCCAGGTTTCTAGTCTTTTTAATTTTCCTGCTGTTGATGGGTTGTAATCGTCCAGACCCCCAAACCGGGCAATTGCCACCAGATACTGAGGTTTCTCTCCCATCTGTAACGGATACCCTGGCGCCGGACCAGTCCGGTGAAACGGAACAACCCCCTAACACAGTGCAACCCACAGAAACCAAAATTGAACCAACAGCCGAACCGGTTCCACCAACCAAAAAACCTGAAGATATTATTCTGGCAGGAGATCCGATCCCCCTGCTGCCGGCAGGATCATCCATCGATATAAGGGAAGTTCAGATGATTGATGAAAATGCTGGTTGGGCAATAACAGCAGATGCCGAAGGGATCTTCCACGTACTCAAAACGGTTAATACTGGGCATTCCTGGTGGGATATCACCCCTCCGCAACCCATCAATCCGGATTTAACCTGGTTTCCAGCCGCCGTGGAATTTAGCGATCCAAATAACGGTTGGGTTTCCTACAGTGACACAGATTTGATCTGGAGAACCAAGGATGGTGGAAAAACCTGGGACCCCTCCCGGCTTGAATTTGTCGGCAGGTCTGGTTCAATGATTCACAGCCTGGATAATAATCGGGTCTGGTTTTTTCAATTTCTGGAAGGCGGCATGCAGAAAGTTTATACAGCGGTTTACAGCTCCAGTGATGGAGGTGCTACCTGGATAAAACTTCTCGACCCCACAACAGATACCGATTCATCTATTCAGGGTTTTGATAAAACCGGGGCGGATTTTGTAAATTCTCAATATGGCTGGCTGACCCGCAATTTCCGCGGCGTAGCAATTTATGTCAAGCTGGATATCACAACAGACGGTGGAGCTACCTGGCAGTCAACAGATATGCCGGCACCGCCATCTGCACCTGAAGCGTTTTCTAACTGCGTTTGCGGTTTATCAAATCCAGATCTAGTTTCTACCGAAGTTGGCAGCGTGAAATTGGAATGTATGTGCAATGAAGGGGGCAGTATATTTACCAAAAACTACCTCTACCGGACCAACGATGGGGGCTCCAGCTGGGATATTGAATATATCCCGGAAGGTGAGCTTCACCACATTGGCGATGAAGACTTTTTTGTCATCAACCGGGAAATCTACCGGACAGAGTTTTCCGGGGATGATTGGTCTGTCGTCAATACAGTCAATTGGGATGGGCAGTTCAGTTTTATCGATGGATGGCACGCAATTGGCGTGGCTTATGACCCTGATGACGATCAATACGCCCTGGTTGAAACCAGGGATGGATGCAAAACATTTGCTATTATTTCAACCAGAGTTATTAATAGCGACACTATTCGGTAAATGCTCAAATACAAAGGCTTAAGCGATGGGTGAATTAACCCAGACGATGATGAAGAGGTCTGCAGCTGGTGACTTGCGCTGGACAATTACCCAGGGAAAAGAAGTTTCAGGTGT
The DNA here is from genome assembly GCA_964195965.1 of uncultured Nitrosomonadaceae bacterium. Classification (GTDB taxonomy): domain Bacteria; phylum Chloroflexota; class Anaerolineae; order Anaerolineales; family UBA11858; genus B10-G9. Next base: position 43,178 of record CAXMRF010000006.1, on the reverse strand, counting down.
GCATGTTGATTACCTTAGTATTTCCAAATATTCCGTCAGCCCACCCAATTCATCAAAACGCCAGGTCAAGTCAATCACCTGGTCCTGCTGTTCCTGATTGAGCACAGCCGCCGCGTTCGCACGGAACTTGGAGATAATCTCCTCATCGCTCATGGGGTTCTGAGGTGAGCCCTTGGCATGATCCACCTGGGCAGTATATGATTCGCCTTGAGTGGTGGTTATAGTTACCCGGGCTCGTTTCACCCCCGGGAACATGGCATCAATTTCAGGATCAGCCACTACTTTAATCTTTCCCAACAAATCCCAGATTCGCGGATCTTTCAGCTTCTCATCATTAAAAGAATCCGGCAGTACATTGCCATCCGCAACCGCTGCAGCCACTACGTAAGGCAAGCTGTGATCTGCGGTTTCCTTGGTAGTTGGTTTGTATTTACTGGGATCAGATAAAATATCCGCTCCCCGGACCGTGGTTTCCACCAAAATTTCAGCGATATCTTCCGCAGCAAGATTGTGCTCCTGGCAGACCTGCATAACAGCGCTGATGGGCTGGTGAGTAAGTGCTTCGGTAGGAAAGGCTTTGTAGCTGCAGCGAGTGATCATGAAATCATCTCCCAGGTCTTTCAGAAGCCAGTCCGGGCGCCATTCCACATTATTGATCACTTCAAAGAGTCCTTCTTTACCTTCAATCACCTCAACCGGTCCTTCATAACCTTCCCGAGCCATTAAAGCAGCAATAACTCCAGCCTGAGCAGCCAGTGGATCGGCAGTGTTTTTCATATTGGTAAGGTGTCCGGCCACTACACCACCCAAGGTAAAGTGACTGCTGCCGCTGATACCCACTGCAGCAATCATCTGGTCCAAATCTAAATCATACAATTTTCCCGCTACCAGGGGACTGACGAATTGGGTCAGAGTGGCATGATGCCAGCCGACTTCGCGCACTCCCGGATCTGCAGCATGACACCAGCGCATTTCCATTTCATAGGCAATCACTATCGCAACCAAAGCATCTTTCCCGGATTTTCCATTCACTTCAGCGGCTGCCAGGGCGGTCCCGATGATATCCGACGGATGGGAAGGGTCCTGCTCCCAATAAATATCGTTATAATCCAGCGCCCTGGTTAACAGGCAGTTCATCAAGGCTGCGTTAGACGCATTGGTTTTGAAATCCCGGCCAATCACACTGGCTTCTGGTGTACCGCCAAGCTTCTCTGTAAAACGATACATAGCTTCCATATCTTCATTATTAACTGCTGCCAGAGCACAACCGATACTATCTAATAAAAAGCGTTTTGCTTCCCAGATGGCTTCTTTTGGGATATCCTCAAACTTCAAATCCAGTGCAAATTGGGCCATCTTCCCGCTTAATGAGCTCATCGAACACTCCTTTTTTGATCAGTTCAGGATTTATAATCGACTTGCTATTTCATTCGCAACATCAATGGTTGAACTGTCTCCGCCCACATCATAGGTTTTCACCTTACCATCCAGGATCACTCCAGCGATGGCCTCGTCCAGGGCCTGGGCTTTTTCTGTCTCTCCCAACCAATCCAGCATCATTTTTGTCGTCAGCAGCATGGCATTGGGATTGACGATATATTTACCAGCGTATTTGGGCGCAGAACCATGGGTAGGCTCAAAAACCGCCAGGTTATCGCCAATATTTCCGCTCGAAGCAAATCCTAAACCACCCACAAGCTGAGCTGATAGGTCAGAAAGAATATCCCCGAAGAGATTGCCGGTTACCATCACACCGTAGTTTTCTGGATTCTTTAACATCCACATCATTTGAGCGTCAATATTGGTTTCCCAGAGATCAATATCGGGGAATTCTTTATGAATTTCACGAGCAACCCGAACCATCATACCGCTGGTCTCCCGCAGCACATTGGGTTTTTCCACCAGAGTCACAGTGGGGTAATTATGTTTTTGAGCATATTCGAAAGCCCTGCGAATGATCCGGTCTGCGCCTCTTAAAGTCACCACCCGGACAGTCATAGCCATTTCGTCACCAGGAACATCATCAAAATTGCCCAGGGCCGGGGAATATTTTTTCATCATTTCTCGTAAATCCTCAGCAACAGGATGGAACTCTACTCCACTGTACAATCCCTCGGCGTTTTCACGAAAAACTACCAGGTCAATATCATCCCGATAGTTCAGGGGATTCCCAGGATAAGCTTTGCATGGGCGCAAATTATAATAAAGCTGTAAACGCTGGCGCAGTCGAACAATTGGACTCCGATACATAAGTCCTTTCCCCTGCAGCTCGGGAATTAATTCCTGTTCAGCTTCAGCTTTTGGCTTGGAAGTGATCGCGCCAAACAGACCACAATCAACTTCTTTTAATAAATCCATGGTGCGTTCCGGCAAAGCTTCCCCTTCCGTTCGCCAGAACTCCCAACCAATATCTGCAGGCAGATATTCGGCATCCAGCTGGATCTTATCCAGAACAATCCGGGCAGCTTCCATTACTTCTTGACCTATGCCATCACCGGGCATCCAGGCGATTTTGTATTTTGCCATAAGTTTTTCTCTCCTGATAAATATTGTTCTGGTTATTTTGATAAAGTCAGGCGATTTTTTGTATAGGGGATCAAGCCGCCTGCGTTAAATATTTCCATAACTGCGTCAGGCAAAGGCGGAAACCTGAACGTTCCAGCTTCGCAGCTAATCAATCCTTCTTCTAAATTGATGCTGATTTCTTCGCCCGGCTGAATGGCATCTACCGCTTCTGGACAAACAATTGCAGGCAAGGCATTATTAAGGCAGTTGCGGTAATAAATTCGTGCGAAGGATTTGGCAATAATCCCGCCCAGTTTGGCTTCGCTGAGACAGACCACTGCCTGCTCCCGGGAAGAGCCGCAGCCCCAGTTGGTCCCGCCGACAATTATATCTCCGGCCTGGACCGTGCCAGCAAATGCTGGGTCCAAATCCTCCAGCGCATATTGGGGCATTTCCTCTGGTTCACTGACCGTATAGGTGTATTTCCCCGGAAAAATGACATCTGTATTGATATTATCCCCGTATTTCCAAACCTTGCCCTGAATTTCTGCCATAAATTTACTCCAGAAATAGTATCTATAAATTCGCCGGGCTTTCAATAACACCCGCTACAGCCGATGCCGCAACCACAGCAGGACTCGCGAGATAAACTTCACTTTCCTTGGTGCCCATACGGCCCCGGAAATTCCGGTTAGCGGTACTGATGGAAACTTCTCCCACTGCCGGCACGCCCATGTGATTGCCCATACAGGGACCGCAGCCGGGGCTTTCAATCAAAGCACCCGCTTTCAGGAAGGTCTCCAGATACCCGGCTTGCAGGGCAGCTAAATAGATTGCCTCAGATGCGGGGATAATAATCATACGTTTCCCGGATTTGATTTTTCTTCCCTCTAATACAGCAGCGGCAGCAGCCAGATCATCCAGGCGACCATTGGTGCAGGTACCCAGGAAAGCCTGGTCAATGGGCGTTCCTCGAACTTCAGATAACGGCTTCACATTATCTACCGTATGTGGACAGGCAACCATCAATTCTATCTCCGCGCCCTCATAAGTGACTTCCACAGCATAATTGGCATCTTCATCAGGAAAAACCGCCTCATAACTTCGACGGGCCCGTTCTTTGAGAAAATTAAAAACCATCTGGTCGGGTGGAATATAGCTGTTTTTTGCGCCCATCTCAGCCATCAAATTGGTCAAAGTAGCACGCTGGCTTAAGGGAAGGGCATGAATGGCTTCCCCATGCCATTCCACGGACATATACAACCCTCCATCTGCTTTTAGATCTCCGATAACCGTTAAGGCCAGATCTTTCGAGGTTACTCCCTCTTCAAGTTGACCGTTGACCGTAATTTTCATACTTTCTGGAACCCGCAGCCAGATCTCACCAATCGCCCAGATGGAAGCCATCTCTGTCCGGCCTATCCCGGCGGCGAATGCGCCCATTACGCCGGCATGGGGTGTATGGGAATCCGATCCAAGTACTAATTCTCCCGGTAACGCCAGTCCGGATTCCACCAGGATCTGGTGGCAAATTCCTCTGCCAACATCATAAAAATTTTTAATGCCCTGGTCTTTGACAAATTCTCGAATAATTCGGTGGTTTTCAGCATGTTTGGTAGTGGGCGCCGGGGTGGCGTGATCGAGGATAACAGCATGCATATCTGGATCAAAAACTTTTTTTCCACCCATGCGCTGGAAAATCCCAAAGATGGGCGCGGTATTGTCATGGGACAAAACAACATCAGGCCTGACCTCAACAATCTGGCCCGGTACAGTTTTTGGAATCTGGGATTTTTTTGCCAGGATTTTTTCAGCAAATGTCTGGGACATATCTTTCCTATGGTTCAACTTAATTCTTATATTTCCAAACGGCTTTTAAAGGGCAAAAAAGTCATAAAATCCGCATGATGGACAATATAAGCTTCTGTGGATCGTTTCACCAGATTGCCTTCACCCGCATGAGCGGCAATAATGTGGCAAACTTCGGCAGGCACCCCGCAGCTTTCTGCCAAAGACACACCAGAAAACGGATGGCGGAGATACTTGCCATAATTTCCCTGGAATGAATTTCCCTCCTGGTCCAGCTCGTATTCCAAAAGCTTTCCTACATCAGCCAGAATTGCGCCGGCAATCACCACATCCAGATTAATGGGCAGTTCATCTCCAAAGAATTCAATCATTTTCAGAGCGCTTTCCCGGGCGACATGCACCACACAGCGTTTGTGAGCCATAAAACTCACCTGCAAATCCGGACCAGCCAGCAACGTAAAAGGTATGCGATTTAGATCCTCCGGGGTTAAAACGCTCCGCTCCAGGGCTAATTCCCAGGTTTTAGTGGAGTTCTCCCGAAGTTCCTGGTCTTTAATCCAGTCCAGTTCCGGCCAGAGTTGTTTACTATTCATATTTTTCCTTTTAACTATTCAAGCACTTGCCTGACCACATCAATTACTGTGCCGTCCACCCATTTGATCGCAGCTATAACCCGCTCGCCAAATTCAACCGGTTCCGGGACACCACAGATTTTCTCACCTTCTTCCTTCAATTCCTCAATAGTCATGATGGGTAATTTGGAGTTCTTGGTCTTTTCCAATAAATCCTTACGACGGGGATTAATAGCAATGCCCCGTTCAGTAACAATCACATCGATCAATTCACCGGGACCACAAATTGTGGTGACTTCATCCCGGATGATCGGGATCCGGTCCCTGAAAAGCGGAATAGGCAGGATCACCGTTTTACTGAACAAACAGTTTTGCCAGCCGCCGATCCCGTGCAGCAATAGTCCATCGGAATGAGTGACTACATTGGCATTGTAATTAACATCCACTTCTGTAGCGCCCAAAATGACCACGTCGACTAAACCTGCAAAATTACCTTTACCATGATAGTTGTAACTGGTAAATGGACTTGTATTTACGTGATTTGGATTTTCACGCATGGACTTCACACCGGCCAGGTCAAAAGTTTGGCCATCGAGAATGTAATCAATCAGCCCTTCTTCAAGCATATCCACCAGATATTGATTGCTTCCCCCCCGGGCAAACCTAGCTTTGATGCCTTTTTCCCGCATAATTTCACCAAAGTAATTGCCAATCGCCAGAGAGGTACCGCCGGCACCGGCCTGGAAAGAAAAACCATCTTTGATGATCCCGACTTCGTCACAGAATTTTGCGGTTAAGTCAGCGATAAATAAACGATCTGGACTGCGAGTGATGCGGGTGGTGCCGGAAATAATTTTTTCCGGTATACCAATCTGTCCAACTTCCACTACATAATCAACGTAGTTGCCCTGGATCTGCCAGGGTATGCAGGGAAACGGCACCAGGTTATCTGTTACCACAATCACCTTATGGGCATACTGAGAATCCCCCAACGCAAATCCCAACAATCCACAAGCGGAATCCCCGGTTAAGCCATTGGCATTGCCAAAGGGATCCGCAGTTGGTGCGGCGATTACAGCGACATCTATCACTACTTCCCCATCCTGAACTGACTGATAGCGCCCACCATGGGAACGCAAGACCCCTGTCCCTTTCATCTTCCCCAAAGAAGCAAACCTTCCCAGCGGTCCATTCATGCTGCCTTCGATATGATGAATAGTACCGTCTTCTAAATATTCAATCATTGGCTCATGACAGGGAAATGAAGCCGATGGAAACCAGACTAAATCTTTTAATCCCATTTCAGATGCTGCCTGGAAAATTTGATTGGCAATCAAATCACCATTGCGGAAATGATGGTGAGTAGAAATGGTCATGCCGCTCTTGACTCCCGATTCTTTCAAAGCAGTCTTAAGATCTTTCACCAGTTTATTGCCATCTTTTGGATAATTGGCGCAGCTGGGCAGCGGAGGGGCATAACGCACACCTTCGGTAATATAACCATGAACACCCTGGAAAGGAATCACTGGTTTCCCGTTTATCTCTTCTGGAATCATCCGACCTACTGCATTTTTTACAAACTTGGTTGCCATAATTTCTCCTGTGTTTAATTCACAAGATCTTTTTATTTTTGAATTTGATCTTTCCAATCCCCGGGCAGGAGTCCTGTTTCAAGTGCCACAGCAATGGTTTTTAACGCCCTTTTTACAACCGGCGGATCAATCATCTTGGATCCCAGGGAAACCACTCCCAGACCTTTATCGGTCGCTTCCTCAAAGGCAATCACGATCTTTTTAGCTTTTTCAATTTCGGCTTCACTTGGGGCAAAAGCCCCGTGGATAACCTTGATCTGTCGGGGATGAATACAACCCATTCCATCAAATCCCAGTGATTTTGACTCAAGCACGACAATACGCAAGGCATCCATATCAGCTACATCAGAAAAAACCGAATCGATAGCCTGGATGCCGGCAGCCTTGGCAGCATTAACCAGCTGGTTGCGGGCAAAGAAACTTTCACGGCCTTCCAGGGTACGGGAAGCACCCAGATCTGCAGTATAATCCTCCAACCCGATAGACAGGGCAGCCACTCGCTGAGAGGCTGAGGCAATCTCAAAAGCCTTGATCACACCCAGGGCGCTTTCAATAATGGGCATAATGTAGACCGGATAATTCAGATTTTTCTCTGTCAGGATCTGGGTAATTTTCTGGTCTACGGACAATACCTGCTCTGCAGACTCACATTTAGGGATCAAAACCAGATTTACATGATGGGGTACAACATGTTCCAAATCCTCCAATCCCATTGGAAGCTGATTGATACGCACCATACGCTCTGCCCCATAAAAATTGACCGCCCGTAAAGCATTTCTAACGATCAAACGGGCTTCCTCTTTTTTATCCGCAGCCACGGAATCTTCTAGATCCAGAATCACCGCATCAGGTTGATGAATACCCGCATTTAGCATCAATTTGGGAGAATTTCCCGGTAAATACAACCGTGAACGGCGAGTTTTATTCTTCTCAGTTTGGTATTTATTTTCAGGGATCAAATCCAACCAAAACTCAGCATCCGATTCAAGAACTTGTTTAATGGCCGCCTCAATCCTGGCTGCCAAGACAAAGGGCAGCGCTCCCCGATCATTAATATCCAATACTGCGTGTTCCACTCGAAAAAAATCCAGGATTTGGGTAGCTAAATCCTGGATTGATTCTTTATATAGCGCATCAACTTTACTGGTAAGGTTGATCTTTATTCCCCCATTATTTTTGAGTTTCAGGGAAATATAACAATCGGATCGAATACCAGGTCCTTGGTTCCCTGCAGTTCCTATTTGAGCCAAATTGCCCTCCCTGTAATTCTATTTGTTTACTGAATTACCTGAACGTACAAAATTCATAGGTTATAAAAAAAAATTATATCGTGAATCAGTAATAGATTCAAATATTCTTCTATCAATTAAGAGGGAATTTCCTTTAAAAAAGCGTAATTTACGGAACGTTATCCAGCTTGACACAGAACAGGTGTTCGTGTATAATTTTCATTAGCACAAACATTCTACTTTTTTAGAGAAGGCCCGGGAGGTCAGCATATGGCTCCGAAAGCCCGTAAACAATTAAAAGAACGTCACAAGCAGGTGCTGGATGTCATCCAGGAGTACACCGAAAAACATGGTTATGCCCCCTCCTACCGGGAGATTTGCGCAAAAACCGATATCACCTCAACCTCAATGGTGAATTATTATCTCGAACAATTACAAGAAATGGGATATATCGATCGCAGCGAGAATATTTCACGCAGCCTGCAAATCAAAGAGTCAGCGCAGGATAAGGTAGACCAGGTTCTTGGCAATGTCAAACAAACGGTACAGGAAATGTCACGGTCACTGACCATTCCGGTTGTGGGACGGATTGTTGCCAGTGAACCAGTACCTATTCCGGAATCTGATTTTGGCTTATTTGATTTTGAATCCAATATCGAAATACCGGAATCGCTAATTCCCTTTAATATGCAAAAAGAAAATCTTTTTGCTCTAGAAGTGGAGGGAGATTCCATGATTGATGCCATGGTTAACGATGGTGATGTGATTATTATGAAGCCAGTAAGAGAAGCCCATAATGGGGAGATGGTTGCGGTCAGACTCAAAGACCAAAACGAAACCACGCTGAAACATTTCTATCACGAAGGCGACCGGGTGAGATTGCAGCCTGCTAATCCCACTATGGATCCAATATTTGTGGATTCATCATCAGATATTGAAATTCAGGGCAGTGTAGTTCTGGTCATTCGCCAGATGTAATTTTTGTGGATAACGAGGGAACGCTTCACCCCTCCTCATCTAGAGCCGCTTCCTCCCAGAAGCGGCTCTTATATTATGGGCAAACCCCAAATGAAAAACCATCCAGTTTTACGCCTGGAGAAAAGAGAGCGCCGCTGGCCTCCAAGATTTCGCTATGCAAAAACAAAGGCAGAGTTTCGGCTAGATCGGGGTATCGAGTCAAAGATTGATTTTGACCGCCTTCTGGACCATAACTTAACACAATCTGTGCTATTCCTTGATCATCCCGGAGGGAGAGTACATCTCCCGAATTATTCAAACTCAAACTGCCTGCAGTAAATATCAGGCTTCCGCCAAAATCACCTACAGGTTCTCCGCCGCCAAACACAAGCAAACCACATCCACTCTTTAATGTGGTGCCCAATGGGAAGGTGTATCGATCCCTCAAGGCATCCTGAATTACCCAATCACTAAGATCAATTAAATTTACCCCAATATTGACCAATTCCAGGAATTCATCATCATCACTATGGACCAAACCATCACCATTGGCATCCCCATTTAACGAATCGGGGTCTGCGTGGATTTCATTGATGATGATATCTATGACATCTCCTGTACCTGTCGGCGTAGATGACCGAGGAGGAGGTGATGAAGTTAATGTTATCGTGAGTGTTGCTGTCATTTGAGGCGTGGTTGAGAGGGACTCCCCCGGAGTGGGCGTTTCAGAACCCTCATCAGTACAGCTGGGCGGGGTTATATCGGGAGTTTCTGTCAACACTGGAGTCACAGATAAGGTCTGTGACGGAGTTAATGTTGGACTGATCGAAGGAAATAAAGCTGTTGTACCTGATAAAGTGGGAGACACTGTGTTTGAAAGTTCAATTGTTGGCGTCCATGTTATTGTCATCATAGGTGTCTCAACAACCGTGGTGACCGGCGTGAAGCTGGAGATTGGTGTATTGGTTAATATTCCTTCGACTGTACTTGTTTCACCGGGTGTCCGCTCAGGACTGGGTGTAAGGGTGCTGGTAGCTGGAAGAGGATCAGTTGGGGTTGAATTTAAAGTTGTAGTTGTAGTTGAAGTTGGAGTTGGAGTTGGAGTTAACGTAACAGTCATCTCTGGAGTCAAAGTAGCTTGCTGGGTAGATAAACTGCGATCCAACCAACCCGGAGAACCCTCTTTTTTTTCACGCCAGTCCCCTCCCCGATCGTGGTCCTGTTCTGGTGGATACCTTTCCAAGGTATGGCCTTCTTGAGGCGCCGGAGGAGGTGCAGAAAATCCCAAAGCCGTAGAACTGCCGTAGGCCAACAGATCTACTATTCGATCCCAGGGGTCAACCAGAAGCACCTGATCACCGCCATTACTGAATTGGATACTACTGCGCCCCCAAGAATCATAAGGCAGCAAATCCGGTATCCGGGGATCACTATCCTTGATTTCAAAATCAGGCAAGAATCCATAGATCGATAAAAATGTTGCTGCCTGATTGGCTATAACCAGGACATCTCGAGCTCCAATAGTATACCCATCTGGAAATCTGAGCATACCTTCTTTCCCGCCTGGGGAAACCTCGTCTCCAATTTTTATTCCGTTCAGCGGCAACCCAAAATTTTCTGGATTATAAATTTCTATCCATTCACCATCAGGTTCTTTCGAAGTTGGATTGGGATATAACTCTGTAATCAACAAATGAATTGGATAGTATGTCGGAGAAGGGATAATAGTTGAAACTGGTTCCAAGGTGGGGGTTGAATTTTCTTCCGGAGTGCTGGAACTGTTCACAATCAGCACTGTCTCAGTCGGAGTTTCCAGGCCCAGGATAACTGACGTTGAAAAATTTCTATTTTCAGGTTGTACAACAGGGCTCTCAATTTGAAAATCACTTAAATCGGTCAAATGCAGGGAATAGCCATTTAGATTCTGACGAAGGACTCCTATGACCTGCTGAATAAGGTCACCATCAGCAATTGCTTCAAAACGTTGATTATCCAAAACGGTCCTAAGATCCAACAAGACAGATTCATCCTGCAGGCAGACCATTTGCAACGAGGGATTCAAATCGAATTGAGGAATCACCTTAATCCCCGTGACAGTGCTGAGAACATTTGCCCGGGGAAGAGCAAGCAACATCCCTTCCAGATTCTCATACATTAATGGACCCGGATTGGCATAAAACATTTGGGAGAGATTCACTATTTTCGGAAGTTGGTTTTCAAGAGTCTGAATCTCTATGGATGCCGCATCACTGAAGATCCTGGTTTCCCCGGCCACCTCTTGAACTAAGCCTTTAACGATAACTTGATCCCCAAGATCAACAAGGTCAATATGGTCCTCATTTTGAATAAATACCCCCAGGGATCCACCATTTTCTACAGGACAGTGTTCTTCTTGAATAAAAAAACCACCTGGTATTTGCTCCTCCAGATCAGCGCTAACCACCCCTGATACAAGCACTTGTTTATCAAGATAGGGAGAAATAAATCCGGAGCCCTGGAGTTCACAAATAAAGAGCGCCTCAGGACCTTTATTGCAAGATGAGCAGGTCATTACATATACGAAGGAAATAAAAACAAGAACACCAAATTTTCCAGCTTTTCCCCCCAAGGCAGCCATTAGATTCCCCCAAATTTAATACTTACTGAAAATTAGTTCAGATTTCAATATATAAAAAAACCAGAACAAATACAAGAGGTTGAATAAAAGAGGTACCGCTCCTTATCAGCATGCCTTCATCTGCTATATTGGCCTCCATCATTAACACTGGCAAGAAGACACCCAGAAAACCAACCACAAATAACGCTGTAGATGGCAGCAAATAAATAGCGCCAATTCCAAAAAGGCGGAGACCATCTGTAAAAAAGGAGCTAAGATCATCCCACTCCGGAAGTGAAGGTTCTTCTTCTTTAATCACAATTCGCTTGATAATTTCCGCCATATATCCCAACAGCAATGCAATCGAAAGCACAGGTACAAATCCCAGGAATACCAATAAACAGGCTATGGCCAATTTTTTTAGCCACGCTTGATCATGAAAAGGAAATAATAGGGCCTTAATTGGATCAGTTGCCTGCATTTTTTTAGCCATTAGAAACTCCCATTTTTCATCTTTTATTATATTCAATTGTCTACTCTCCACAAAGGAACATGCAGCACAGAAAACTTCAGAGAATCTCTGTGAATAATTGCCAAAATCAGTAAAAAGGGAACCCAATAGTCGGTCCGGGAAGCAACTTTCACCCCCTCGCCCTACCAAATACAGAGTAATACAAAGCTGGTATAATCTAGCTGTTATAAAAAAAGGAGTTCGTAGTGGCTTTTTCTCCCTTCGATTGGCTGTTGGGATATTTCTCACTGGATATCGGTATCGATTTAGGAACAGCAAACACCCTTGTTAATGTCAAGGGAAAAGGCATTGTTATTCAAGAACCTTCCTGGGTAGCAATCAATAAACGTACCAGGGAACCCATTGCGATAGGTGCAGCAGCAAAGGAAATGATTGGTCGTACCCCAGCTGATATTATTACCCTCCGCCCTCTCCGGGATGGAGTAATCTCCGAATTTGAAATTACCCAGGCGATGCTGGAATATTTTATCGCCCGAGCCCACCAACAAAGCATTGTGCCTGTACCACGGCCGCGTGTCGTTATTGGTATTCCTGCAGGAGTTACAGAAGTTGAAAAAAGGGCTGTCTACGACGCCGCAATGGCTGCTGGATCTCGCAAGACGTACTTAATCGAAGAACCCGTCGCTGCAGCACTGGGTGCTGGCTTACCGATTGATGAAGTCGGAGGTAATATGATTGTTGACATAGGCGGTGGGACTTCCGAAGTTGCTATTATGACCATGGGCGGTGTAGTTTCCTCCCGATCATTAAGAGTCGCCGGAGACGAGCTGGATGAAGATATCATCCAATATATCCGCAATAAATACAATATTCTGATAGGTCAAAGACTGGCCGAAGAAGCCAAAATTACCCTGGGGTCCGCGTTCCCTCTTCCAGAAGAAAAAACCATGACTTTAAGGGGTCGCAACCTGGTAACTGGTTTACCGGATTCCATAGAAATCTCCTCCATCGAATTACGTGATGCGATTTCAAATTCAGTGCAAACAATCATTGATACTGTTCGGGATGCCTTAGATGAAACACCGCCTGAAATTCTGTCTGACCTGATGGATAACGGCGTTTGCCTGGCTGGTGGTGGATCATTGCTTCAGGGTTTGGATCAACGCCTTAGTGAAGAACTCCAGATCCGTACCTGGCTGGCTGAGGACCCAATCAGTTGTGTGGCCAGGGGAGCTGGCGTAGCCCTGGAAGATATAGATAAATGGAAGGGATTATTTATCGGCTTGGAGCGGAAAAGCGCTCAAAGAGATTAGACTCCTGAAATTTCAGACTTTCCTGCCTGCCCCCGTTGATTTTCCAATTGTTTAGTATGCCCTCACCAAACCCGGGAGAGGCAGAGTAAACCACCCTACTTTATATGAATATTAGATTTCCGAAATCACTCCGCATCATAGCTATAAGTTTAGTAGCCATCGGCATCCTTGCCCTGGCACTGAGTGGCGTATTCACCACATTTTCCAGATGGGTGGTTTCCCCAATGACTTCAGTCCAAACCTGGGTTTCTCTGCAATATCAGGGCGTGGAAAACTTTGTTTCCGCATCACAGGACATACGCGAAATCCGGCAGCAGAATACGGAACTCGAAGCCGAAAATGCCCGCATGCAGGCCCAGATCGTTGAACTTCAACAGCAATTGGTAGAATTCAAGATATTATCCGCCCTGCTGGAATTTGCCAGGGCAAATCCAGAACATCAATATATCGGGGCTTCCGTAATCGGCAGGGATCCCAGCCCTTTTTTAAATTACATAATTATCAACCGTGGATCTGATGATGGACTCCGAAGAGGAATGCCAGTGGTAACCCAAAACGGTCTCGCAGGGCGGATTGTTCAGGTCACTGCAACCGGCGCCCGGGTAAGTTTGGTAACGGATCCGATCACCAAGATTAATGTTCGTGTGGAACCCTCACGCAGCGCTGCGGTATTATCAGGTTCAATAACTGGTGACATAACCCTGGAGCAAATTCCCCAGGATGCAGATGTCAATCCAGGCAACCTGATATTAACCTCTGGTTTGGGCGGGAATTACCCGGCCAACATCATTGTGGGCCAGGTCACCAGTGTCCGAAGCAGAGAAAACGACCTCTTCCAAAGTGCATCTGTCCAACCAGTTACAGATTTTTCAGATCTATCGATCGTTTTAGTAATTACAAACTTTGAACCCGTTGATTTCAACCCTTTGATTCCAGATTCCGGTACACCCTGATTCAGCCCTGAAGATTATCTATGTCAGTGATATTAAGTATTCCTGTTCTTGGTTTTATTAGCATCCTGCAATCTGCTGTCGTGAGCAGACTGCCGCTAAACCATGGAACAGCTGACCTGGTACTGGTTGTTTTAGTTGCGATCGCGCTGCAGAAGACCTCAACCACTTCCTGGCAATGGAGTATAGTAGGAGGATTATTTACAGACTTTATTTCCGGACTGCCTTTCGGCATTTTTACCGTGAGTTATTTAATTGCTACCGGTATCGCTCATATCATCCGGAAAAGAATCTGGCGGTTTTCATTTCTGATGCAATTGCTGGTGGTCTTCTCTGGAACTGTGCTTTCCCATGGTATGGCTTACATGGTTTTATTTTTACAGGGCAGCAATATCTCATTTATAACCGCATTGCAAGTTGTTACCCTGCCAAGTATCATATTAAACTTTATGCTTTCCTTGCCAATTTTCATCCTGATCCAGGATATCCTTGAACAGGTTCATCCTCAAGAATAAATATGTTATCTTCACCAATATCCTCCCATAATAAAATCACGAACGGCCGAATCCTTTCCTTCGGAGCAGTGGTTGGCGTGGTATTTCTGATATTTATCTTTCGTTTATTTTCCATCCAGATATTAGACGGCGATACCTGGGTAGCTCAAGCTCTCGAAAATCGTCTCCGGGAAATCAGCCTTGCGCCGACGCGAGGTGTAATTTTTGATCGCAACGGCATCGTCCTGGCCCGAAATGTTGCCTCCTATAATGTGGTGGTTAAGGCTGCTAATCTTCCAGATGACCCGGGATCAATCCAAAATATCGTCCGCTCTCTGTCAGATTATATTGATGTCCCTGTTTCTCGGGGAGACATCACTCCTGAAAATCCATTTGTTCCCTGTGTTTCCGACCACGGTATCAGCCAAATTATAGAATACGGCGAACTAAGCGCCCCGTATCGAGATGTAAAAATAGCCTGTAATATCCAGGAAACAAAAGCCAGGATCATTCAGGAAAAAACCATGGATTGGCCCGGTATATCGCTGGAGATAGAAACTATTCGAGAATACCCAACCGGATCCTTGACTGCCAGTATCATTGGTTTTCTGGGTCCAATTTCCAGTCTTGAGGAAGGTTATTATTCAGATCGGGGATTTGTCACCAATCGCGACAAAATCGGATACGCCGGTTTAGAGCGCTTTTTTGAATCCATTCTCTCCGGAAAGCCTGGAAAACGTGTAGTTGAAGTAGACGTCGGTGGTCAAATCATTCGTGACGCAGTTCCAGTAATTTCATCTTTGCCCGGCCAAAACATTTACACCACTATAGACACCAGGCTGCAACTAGCCGCAGAATCCATTCTACTGAATGAGATAGGAGGTTGGAATGCCTATTTACGTGAACTGCGTATCACCAGCGGCGTT
The DNA here is from genome assembly GCA_964195965.1 of uncultured Nitrosomonadaceae bacterium. Classification (GTDB taxonomy): domain Bacteria; phylum Chloroflexota; class Anaerolineae; order Anaerolineales; family UBA11858; genus B10-G9. Next base: position 27,763 of record CAXMRF010000006.1, on the reverse strand, counting down.
GTAATTGCCATGAACCCTCAAACCGGGGAAATCCTGGCAATGGTATCCTACCCATCTTACGAAAATAACCGCATGGCGCGGATTATTCCTTCCTATTATTATCAGCAATTAAATGCGGATGTCCGCAATCCATTGTTAAATCAGGCGGTTGGTGCGGAACTGCCTGCCGGATCCGTATTTAAACTTGCCACTGCACTTGGCGCACTAAATGAAGAGGTGGTGACTCCGGAACAAGTAATCACAACACCTCCCGAAATCCAGTTGGCCAACAAATACACCCCCAATGATCCCGGGAACAGCAAAACCTATGTGGATTGGAAAGATGAAGGGTTTGGAGAATTGGATTTCCTCGGGGGTATTTCCAATTCCAGTAATGTCTATTTTTATCAATTGGGTGGTGGAGATGCTGAGGAATTGGGAACCGGGATACCCGGTGAAGTACCGGAAGGTCTTGGTATTTGCCGCCTGGGCACATATGCCCGGGCTCTGGGTTATGGTGATTACCTTGGTATAGAACTGCCGGATGAAGCAGATGGCATCGTTCCCGATCCAAAATGGAAACGCATTGCTCATGGAGAAAACTGGTCTACAGGTGATACTTACATCACCAGTGTGGGCCAGGGATTTGTAACCGCCACACCACTTCAGATCTTAACCTCCGCAGCAACCATCGCAAATGATGGCAAGTTAATGCAGCCCACTCTCATTGAGAGCATCACCAATGCAGAAGGAGACATAATTTCGTCTTTTGAACCGGTGATAAAATGGGATGTTACGGTAGATCCAGTTATTGAAATATATTCCGATCCAACCAGCGCCGGTGGTTGTGAAGCCAAACTGACAGGCGAAACTACCACCGTTGAACCCTGGGTGATCGAAAAAATCCAGGAAGGTATGCGGATGGTAGTAACCGGAGGCACCCTGGAAGACACCTTTGAAAATATTGGGATCGCAGCAGCAGGAAAAACAGGTACCGCAGAATATTGTGACACCTTTGCCAATGAAAAAGGGCTTTGCATTCCGGGCAGCTGGCCTTCCCATGCCTGGACGGTTGCCTACGCACCCTATGATAATCCAGAAATCGCAGTAATTGCATTTGCTTACAACGGCGGAGAAGGAGCAAGTGTTGCCGGACCAATCGTGCGGCGCACTATTGTAGCCTACTTCGAGTTGAAGAATATCGACAGCAGAGCAAGTCTCCCTTAGTTCTCATGCTATAATTTTAGGAAGTGATTAAAACCCATTTTTATGTGGTTTTAACGACGGAGTTATCCCCATGCAAGCTAAGGAAATTGAGATTAAAGGCATCAAAAATGGGATTTTGATCGAGCTCAAAGATGGTGATTGGGAAGATCAGGAAGAAGCGCTTCTGGACCATATTGATCAGAACCAGGGATTTTTTAAAGGAGCTAAATTGGTGCTCGATATTGGCAGCCGGGCACTTAATTCTCCATTTTTATCGGCTTTACGAAATTCTCTTTCAGACCGGGATATTAAACTTAAGGCTGTACTCAGTACTTCCCAGGTCACTGAAAGAGCTTCCCAGGACCTGGGTTTGGAAATCAAGATGGATGAATCCTCCCCAGAACCCGAGAAATCTCCTATAAACTCCATCCTGGATGGTGAAGAGGCTGTATTTCTCCGGAGGACACTGAGATCAGGTCAAAAAGTGGAATACCATGGGCATGTCGTAGTTTTAGGTGATGTAAATCCAGGCGCCGATTTGGCAGCAGGCGGGAATATTATCGTCTGGGGCAGGTTGCGCGGGGTTGTGCACGCCGGAGCCGGTGGAGAAACAGAAGCTGTAGTTTGCGCTCTGGATCTCTCGCCCACCCAGCTGAGGATTGCTGATAAAATCAGTGTCTCACCACCCAGAAAAGGGAAAACCCGTCCAGAAATCGCCAGTTTGGAAAATGGTCAGGTAATAGCCCAAGATTGGTTTGAATATCATTAATTAATAGACAGGAAATTTTTATGAGCGCTAGAGTCATCACTATCACATCCGGAAAAGGCGGAGTTGGCAAAACTACCGCTACAGCCAATATTGGAGCTGCTTTGGCTAGTCTTGGTCAAAGAGTTGCTTGTATCGATGCTGATATTGGTCTGAGAAATTTAGATGTGGTCATGGGTTTGGAAAATAGAATCGTTTATGATCTGGTGGATGCTGTGGAAGGTCGTTGTCGACTAAAACAGGCCATGATAAAAGACAAACATATCCCTAATCTTTTCTTGATCCCATCTGCTCAAACCAGGGATAAAACCGCAGTTTCTCCTTCAGATATGATTCGTTTATGTAATGAGCTGCGTCCAGACCTGGATTGGATTATTATTGACTCCCCGGCAGGGATCGAACGGGGTTTTAAAAACGCTATCGCTCCCGCAGACCAGATCATCGTTATTACCAACCCAGAGATTTCCGCTGTTCGTGATGCTGACAGGATTATAGGCATTGTAGAAGCTGAAGAAAAAGGGTCTCCCAAACTGATTCTCAACCGGCTTAATCCGGAGATGGTCAAACAAAACCATATGCTCTCAGCGGATGACGTGGTCGATTTATTGGCCATACACCTGCTGGGTATCGTGCCAGAAGACAAGGCTGTGCTGATCAGTACTAACCAGGGAACGCCCATTGCCATGGAAGGTAAGAACCCGGCCGGCAAAGCCTATCAAAATATCGCTCGCAGATTATTGGGAGAAGAAATCCCTCTGCTTGACCTGGATAAAGGCAGTGGTTTTTTCAACAGGATTTCAAGCGTATTCGGATCAGGAGATTAACGTATGGAAAAATTCATTAACAAAATCTTTTCGAGAAAACCGAGCAGCGCCGATCAAGCCAAAGATCGCCTTCGCTTGGTACTAATCAACGATCGGACAGATCTGTCTGCTGCCGCGTTTGAAGATCTTAAAGATGATCTGCTGGAAGTCCTTTCCCGGTACATTAAAATCGATCCCAAGTCCATGCGTATTGATATAACCCAGGAAGGCAGGCAGCAGCGGCTGATCGCTGACATTCCTATCACTGGCCCCATTAGTCGAAAATACTGATTTATGCGTACTCTTTCCTGGCGCCACTTTGATTTCTGGTTGCTCGGCGCTGTAGCTTTCCTGACCATATTTGGTGTCACCATGATCCGTTCCGCGATCGCGGGGAATATTGAATTGGTTGAAGCCAATACAGTCCTGAAGCAAATCATCTTTGCCGGTATCGGATTAGTGATCATGGTAATCACCGCCATGATCGACTACCGCTATTGGGGCGCGTTAAGCTTTGTTCTTTTTATTGTTACCTTTGGATCCCTGGCGATTTTATTTTTAGTTGGCGGCGCTTTATTTGGATCTTCCCGGTGGTTTGCAGTTGGCCCTATCTTGATCCAGCCTTCAGAATTTGCAAAAATCACTATTATCCTGATTCTGGCAAATTTTTTCTCTCAACGGATAGACCAAATCAAAAATCCCTGGATTGTTCTGCAAAGTTTGGGAGTGACCTTCCTGATTGTAGTTTGGATAATCCTCCAGCCTGATTTAAGCACCTCCATAGTGATCCTGGTATTATGGTTTTCCCTCCTGTGGGCCAGCGGGCTGGATATTAAACTGCTCCTTTTTGCTGGAGGTGCTGGCGCATTGATTCTTGGTATTGGTGTGCCGATCATGCTCTTAAATTATGATCCTGCTAATACAGACACACTGATTAAACCTTATCAACTGGATCGGATCCTAAATTTCTTTTTTCCTGATGAAAACGCCAGTTTCGGTGCCATCTATAACGTCCGTCAAGCTCTGATCAGTATTGGAGACGGGGGCTGGTTTGGACAGGGATATGGCGGCGGTACCCAAGTGCAGCTGAGATTCCTAAAAGTCCGCCATTCTGATTTCATATTTTCTGCTCTTTCTGAGGAATTTGGTTTCATGGGCGCCTTGCTGGTAATCGGCACACTGGCCTTTATTATTGCCCGCTGCCTGAGAGCAGCTCGATTATCCAGCGACACATTCGGGGCATTAATCGCCTATGGTGCTGCTACCTTGATCACATTCCAGACCATTGTCAATATCGGCATGAATTTGAATCTACTCCCGGTGACCGGATTGACCCTTCCTTTTGTCAGTTATGGCGGGAGCTCCCTACTGACACTCTTTATCGCTATCGGATTGGTGGAAAGCATTGTTCTCAGACACAAAGACCTTGAATTTTAATCTATTTATCAATATTACCTAAACACAAATAAGAAGAAATTATGCCAAAACTAAAACAACCTGCCCGCGTTCGATTTGCTCCTTCCCCTACTGGTTTCCTTCATATTGGCAGTGCCAGAACAGCCTTGTATGATTATCTGCTTGCCAAACAAACCGGAGGCGCATTCATTCTGCGCATAGAAGACACTGATCAGAAACGCTACCAGGACAGTGCAGAAGAGGATTTTAATAATGCCCTGGAGTGGATGGGCATCAAACCAGATGAAGGACCTGAACAAGGTGGTAAATTCGAACCTTATCGTCAATCTCAACGCGTCCAGATCTATCGTGATCATGCAGAACAGTTGATTAACAGCGGAGATGCATTTTATTGTTTCTGTACTCCTGAAAAATTATCCCAGACCCGGGAAACACAAATCAAACAAAATATTACACCCCATTATGACGGCACCTGCCACGGTTTAGTCTCAGAAGAAATAACCAAGCGAATTGCCAATGGGGAATCATATGTCATCCGTTTCAAATCACCCACTGAAGGTACCACTTCGGGGGTTGATTTGCTCAGAGGAGAAATTACCGTTGATAACAGCACAGTTGATGACATTATTCTTGTAAAATCTGACGGCTTAGCAGTTTACCATCTGGCTGCCATGGTGGATGATTATTTGATGGGCATCACCCATGTGGTCCGCGGTTCAGAATGGCTGCCTACTTTCCCAAACCATGTCTTAATCTATCGGGCACTGGGCTGGCAAGAACCGATTTGGGTACATCTTTCTGTGCTTCTTAAACCAGATGGCAAAGGAAAAATGAGCAAACGCGATACAGAATTAGCCCGGGAACAGGGATTTCCTATTTTCATGAAAGACATGGAAGAAATGGGCTATCTGCCGGAAGCCGTGATCAACTGGATAACACTGATGGGTTGGAGCTACGATGACAAAACAGATTTCTTTACCCTGGAAGATCTGGTAGAAAAATTCAGTCTCAAAAAACTCAATCCCTCTCCGGCAGCAATCAATTTCAGCAAATTGGACCATTTTAACGGTCTCCATATCCGCAATCTGGATCAAAAAGATTTTGCCGAGCGGATTAAACCCTGGTTTGAAAAGGCCGGATACGATCCTGATAAAGATAAATTACTCCAGGTTGCAGGTGCAATTCAGAACCGGACTAAAAAACTTACAGAAGTTGTGGCTATGGCTGGATTTTTATTCCATGATGAGATGGTTCTGGAAATCGATCGCATTGTCTCAGATAAATTGAGCGCTCAACAAGCAGCAGAAGCTGCAGGGAAGATCCTGGAAATTTTCAACAATACACCGGATCTCTCCCAGGAAAACACAGAAACACCCTTACGTGAACTGGCTGGGGAAATGGGACTGAAAGCCGGGCAAATATTCGGTTTGCTGCGCGAAGCCCTCACAGGTCAGAAAGTCAGCCCCCCGATCTTTGATATCATCCCGATATTGGGTCGTGATGCAGTAATAAAA
>CAXMRF010000006.1:0-22069 GCA_964195965.1 uncultured Nitrosomonadaceae bacterium | reverse complement strand
CCGCCCTTTTTTTATTTAAATCAACCTGAAATTCTATGGGTTGAAAAGACAAAGTCCCGCCTAAGCGGGACTTTGTTTATTTGGTATTATTATATTTATTAAGTTTGCGGAATTCTCAAAGGGTCCGCATCTTTCGAATGTTAAGCAAACTGCTTCTCAATTTTAGCCCAGGAATCACGCAAGGCAATGGTCCGATTAAAGACCAAATTATCTTCTGTACTGTCTGGATCCACACAGAAATAACCCACCCGCTCAAACTGGAATCGGTCCCCTACTTTGGCTTTCTTTAAGCTCAGCTCAACTTTTGCCCCAGTAAGAACCTGGAGAGAATCGGGGTTTAAATGGTCCAGGAAAGTTTCCCCTTCCTCAACTTTATCCGGGAAGGGATGGTTAAATAAACGATCATATAATCGGACTTCAACATCCAATGCATGGCTTGCAGACACCCAATGCAAGGTTCCCTTTACAACTCTCCCCTCAGGGGCATTACCACCCTTAGTGGCAGGGTCAAAGGTGCATCTTATCTCGCTGATTTCACCATCTTCATTTTTCACAACATCCTGGCAAGTGATCAGATAACCATAGCGCAACCGTACTTCGCGGCCTGGAGCCAGTCGCCAGAATTTCTTGGGGGGATCTTCTTTAAAATCGTTTCGATCAATGTAAAGCTCCCTGGTAAACGGAACTTCTCTGGTACCCCGTGATTCATCATCCGGATGATTGGGAAATTCCATCATTTCCACTTTGTCTTCAGGATAATTGGTCAGCACTACTTTGACGGGATCCAAAACACCGTTGACCCTGGATACCCGGTGGTTCAGATCATCCCGAATAAAATGGTCGAATTTAGAACGCTGGATCGTGCTTAACGATAAACCCACACCAATATGTTCAATAAATTTTCGGATAGATTCAGGCGTGATACCCAGTCGGCGCATGCCAGAAAGGGTAATCATCCGTGGATCATCCCAACCATTTACATAACCTTCCTCTACCAACTGTACAAACTTGCGTTTGCTCATCACGGTATAAGTCATATTAAAACGGGCAAATTCAATTTGCTGGGGATGGAAAATATCCAATTCATCCAGAAACCAATCATATAAGGGCCGGTTGTTCTTAAATTCGATAGAACATAAAGAATAGGTAACCCCTTCAATTGAATCTGATTGTCCATGAGCCCAGTCATACATAGGGTAGATACACCATTTATCCCCTGTCCGGTGGTGTTTTTCATGCAGGATTCGATACATGACCGGATCCCGCAAATTCATATTGGGTGCCGCCATGTCAATTTTTGCCCGCAAAACCTTGCTGCCATTTTCAAATTTTCCAGACCGCATATGTTCAAAAAGGTCCAAATTTTCTTCAACTGATCTATTCCGGTGAGGACTTTCTTTGCCAGGTTCTGTTAAGGTACCCCGGTGTTCCCTAATTTCATCCGCACTGAGATCGTCTATATAGGCTTTGCCATTCTTAATCAATTTTATAGCGTATTCATAAAGCTGATCAAAATAATCAGAAGCAAAAAACAAGCGATCTTCCCAGTCATATCCCAACCATTTTATATCTTTCTTAATGGCTTCCACATATTCATCTTCTTCCTTGGCTGGATTGGTATCGTCAAAACGAAGATTGCATTTTCCATTGAACTGTTCTGCAACTCCAAAGTCCATGGCTATAGCTTTTACATGGCCGATATGTAAATAACCGTTCGGTTCCGGAGGGAAACGTGTATGTACCCGGCCGTCATTTTTACCTGCAGCCAGATCTTTTTTGATAACGTCCCGAATAAAATCTGATAATTCTTTTTCCACATCCATACTTAATTCTCCTCAACACTGAGAATAATAATTTTATATTGGTAATCTATTCCCAGATTTTAACATACTCTTCTGATTTGATTTGACTAAGGTTCCTAGAAATGATAAAATTCCTTCGTTGGTGGGGGCTCGTCTAACGGTAGGACGGCGGTCTCTGGAACCGTAAGTCGGGGTTCGAATCCCTGGCCCCCAGCTTTCAACCCCGAAAGGTTTTTCGGGGTTTTTCCTTTATTACATATCACTTCTTTTAATTGCTCTTGGAATGAATTTAGTTTATAGTAAAATCTCAATGGAGAGAATAATAAATTATTTTCGTTTCTAAAGGAGAATATCCATGTCAGATGTAGTGGAATATACAATTTATGGCGATGACCTGCAGATGGTAGAAATTCAGCTGGATCCCACTGAAGGTATCCGGGCTGAAGCAGGCACGATGATCTACATGGAAAATGGCATTGAGATGCAAACCGGCACTGGTGGTGGACTCTTCAAAGGAGTTCAGCGCATTTTTACCGGAGAGAGTTTTTTCATCACCACCTTCTTAAATAATGCTGCTGACCTCAAACGAGTGGCTTTTGCAGCACCTTATCCCGGAAAAATCATCCCCCTTGATATGACCCAGCTGGGGGGCACTTTCCTGTGCCAGAAAGATTCATTCCTCTGTGCTGCCCAGGGTATAGAGATCGAGGTTGCTTTCAGTAAAAAGATTGGCGCAGGTCTGTTTGGTGGTGAAGGATTCATTTTGCAGCGCCTGGTGGGCGATGGTCTGGCTTTTGCCCATGCTGGAGGAACCATCATTGAGAAAAATCTCTCTGAAGGAGAAACCCTTAAAGTAGATACCGGTTGTTTAGTAGCCTTTTCGCCCTCCATTGATTACGACATTGAATTTGTCAGCGGCTTTACCAATGCACTATTTGGTGGAGAAGGTCTCTTTTTTGCCAAAATCACCGGCCCTGGCAAAGTCTATCTGCAAAGCCTGCCTCTTTCTCGCCTGGCAGACCGTATAGCAGTTGCAGCCAACCTTCACGCAAACACAGGTGAATCGAAAGGAGCAGCCGGTTTAGGCGGCCAGATCCTGGGAGATATCATCAGCGGCTTATAATAATATTAATTCAGATCAGATAAATTGGATTATTGAATGGAAAATAACGAAACTCAAAGTAATACCTTGATGTGGTTTGCCCGGGTTTGTGGGTTGATTATTAGTTCAATTTGGATGTACGATATCATCCGTACAATTATCAATGAAGGATTTCGTTCCCTCCATAATCAGACCTCAACAGGAATAATTCTGTTCCTTTTGATCACAACCCTGTCTATAGGTGTCTTGATTGCCTGGAGATACCCCTTTCCAGGCGGAAGGTTTATTATTATCCTCAGTGTATTATTGAGCATATTTATTTACTTTTCCGAACAGGACAATAGATACATACCCATTCTGTATCAAGGATTGCCATTTTTCCTGGTTGGCCTGTTATTCATTCAATCTCAAACCATCAAAGAAGAAAAACCTTAATCCCCTAATTCGGACTTGGCTTTTACCCAAAGCTGGTCTAGTTCTTCCAGGCTCATTTCAGAAAGCTCGCGCCCAGCTGCGCGGGCTTCTTTTTCTAAATTTGAAAATCGGTTTTTAAAACGCTGATTCGCATTTCTGAGCGCACTTTCTGCATCCACATTCATCCAACGGGCAATATTCACAACACTAAATAATATGTCTCCGATTTCAGAAGCTTGATTTTTGGAGTTTTTCGCTTCTTGAAGTTCCTTAACTTCTTCAGGAATTTTTTCTAAGACCCCTTTGAGATCTTCCCAATCAAAACCAACCCGAGCAGCTCGTTTTTGGTAGGTTTCTGCCTGAGTCAAGGCTGGCAATGATCCTGGAACACCATCCAGCAACCCTTTATCTAACTGTCCATTCTTAACACGTTCCCGGGCTTTAATCGCTTCCCAATTTTTCATTACAGTTTCTGTTTCATCAATATCCAGATCCGAAAATACATGGGGGTGGCGTTGGATCAATTTAGTGTGAATTCCATGGATGATATCACCCATATTAAATTCACCATCTTCACTGGCAATTTGAGCGTGCAGAACTATTTGAAGCAGTAGATCGCCTAATTCTTCCTGCATGGCAGCGGGATCATTATCATCAATCGCTTCAAGAGCTTCAAAGGTTTCTTCCAGTAAATTCGGCCGCAAAGACTGATGATCCTGTTCCCTATCCCAGGGGCAACCACTTGGACTCCGTAAATGAGCGATAATCTCTTGGAAGGATTCCAAAGAGGTTCCTTTCTTGAGGGCCGGTACATACAAAGCTGTCCTATTTTTGATGAATTGGCTGCGATCCAATTCGTATAAAGGAACATTTTCTACCAGCTCGGAATCTGTTCCAGCATCATGAATTAAAAACACCTGGTGTTTATCAGGAAAGACTGCCATTAAAGTCAATTTTACATCAGAAGCAATTTCTGGCGAATATACCTGGACAATCAGGGCTGGCCTATCTGGCGGAAAGGATGGGTAATGCGCATTTTGCATATCCAGTGCATCCAAAATAGTCACCTGCGGCAGTGGATCTTCCTGCAGAGCCGCAAATGTAGGTTCCAGGAAACTAACCCCGGGAACAATTTCAACGGTTAAGTTTTCTTTTTTAGCAAGGGTTTTTATCATTGCAGGCGTGGCTTCAGCAATGAAAGGATCTCCCGGTACTGCATAAACAATTCCTGAAGAAGTTTTTGCTAAATTAATGATTTCACTGGCAATTTTTTTATATACATTTTCAAATGATTCGTCCTGGTAATAAGAATCAAAAGAATGGATCTTAAGTCCTGGGGGAAGAGCATCAACTGTAGGATGCTCCCGAGTCCGCAAATAGATCTCCCGGGAGTTTTGTATCACTGTGGAAGCCCTTAAAGTCAAGTAATCCGGGTTCCCTGGTCCTAATCCCAGGATTATGATATCTGCCTGCTGTGTTTTTATTGCCATGATAGGTTGCCTTTGTTACTGATATAACAAAACGGAGAACACACAATTATTCCGGGTGTTCTCCGCGTTTTGTTTATTATATTTTTTCATTTCAACTGAAGAAATATTCAGCTAAAATAAATTAGCGCTTGGTATAGGTCGGGGCTTTGCGGGCGCCTTTGAGACCTGGTTTCTTCCTTTCTTTGGACCTGGCATCTCGTGACAGGAATCCAGCTTGACTGAGCTCAGTTCTCAGTTCAGGATCCATTTTCAAGATTGCTCTGGCCAAACCTAAACGGACAGAATCTGCTTGACCGATAACACCGCCGCCTTTGACAAGAACACTGATGTCAAAATCCGAGCGGCTTCCAGTCATCACACCAAAAGGTTCTGTGACGGTTTTGTTATCCCGTTCAGTGGGAAAATATTCCTCAAGGGTCTTTTCATTAATCACAAACAAACCTGACCCGCTAGTAATCCGCACTCTGGCTGATGCTTCTTTCCGGCGTCCAATGCCTTCATAATACTGTGCCATAAAAACTCCTCTTACATTAACTTTGATTAATTCTCTATGGAATTAACCAATGATTCCTAATCTACACAACCAGGTTTGGATATATTTCCGCAACTGGGATTGGTTTTTGCGCCTCATGAGGGTGCTTTGTTCCAGCATAGACTTTTAACTTTTGGTTAAGTTTCCTGCCCAAACGATTATGGGGGAGCATCCCTTTAACGGCATGTTCGATTACATACTCAGGCCGTTTTTCCAATTGGTTTCTCAGATTGATCTTTTTGAGACCGCCCTGATATTTTGATTCCCGGTAATAATATTTATCATCCATTTTTTTACCGGTAACCTGAATTAGTTCAGCATTAATGACGACTACAAAATCGCCAACATCAACGCCGGGGGTATATTCAGGTTTATGTTTACCAAGGATGAGTCTGGAGATCTCAGTACACAAGCGCCCAAGGTTTTTCCCTTTGGCATCTACCAGGACCCACTTTCTCGTAATATCTTCTGCTTTCGGATAAAATGTCTTCTTCACGATCTTGTACTCCACAATAATCCAATTGATTCTCTCAGCACTTGGCCAAGAGGTCAATCTTGATATTCTACTTCTACCAGTGATAATCCTCTGGCAGGTGCAATGCCCTGCGCTTTTGGTCCTGATGGATTATCCAGGTATTGTTTTATTTTATCTACCGGCTCTAAACCCTGACCAACTCGAACCAGGACCATAACAATGTGCCGGACCATATGGTAAAGGAAAGCGTTCCCGGTAATTTCAAATACCTGCGTATTCCTTTTTTTTGTCCAATTTGTACCGATGATTTTTCTTACTGTGCTGCCACCGGTTTGATGAGGTTTACCCAGAGCAGCAAAATCATGAATGCCAATCAAGGATCTGGACGCCCTTTTCATCAATTTGACATCGGTTTCGGGCCATACTCTCCAACAATAACGTTCCTGGAGTGGATCTCGAATCGGGCTGCTCAGAATCTGGTATCGATATTTTCGCGACAAAGCCTGATACCGGGGGTGGAAATCATCCTTTGTCTGTTTGACCTGAGTTGCCGAGATGTCTTGCGGTAAAACCGCGTTTAATGCCTTATTAAGGTCCTTCGCAGTGTGACCCCAATCCAAATCAAAAGCGATCACCTGCCCTGCTGCATGAACACCGGCATCAGTTCTTCCGGCAAAGTAAACTGGATTTTCCTGCAATCCGATCTTTATTAATGCCCGTTTCAATTCTCCCTGTACTGTTCTCAGCTCTGGTTGAAATTGTGAACCGTGAAATGCAGTACCATCATAAGCCAGGCGAACTTGAAATCTGTCGCTCATCTGCCAGTCGTGGAGAGCAGTTTACTCTTCCACCAGTTCTAAAACAACCATCTCTGCCGCATCGCTAGATCGGGGAGGTAATTTAAACATTCGCGTATATCCTCCCGGACGTTTTGTATAGCGGGGAGCCAGTTCATCAAACAGTTTTTTTACAATGGTTTTATCATTATCCAGGCGTGAAGCTGCAATTCGTCGGGCATGAATCTGCTGAGGTTCATCAGCATCCTGGACTCGTTTTGCCAGGGTGATCAATCTCTCAGCCGGCTGCCGGATGAATTCTGCTTTCGCACGGGTGGTTTGAATACGTTCATTTTCAAAAAGTTGCTTAATCATGGTCCGCCTCAACGCTGCCCGGTGTCCTGAATCTCTTCCTAGTTTTTTACCTGCTACCTTATGTCGCATAATTCTTACTCCTGCTCGAAGTTAATTTCCAGGAGGTAACCATGCTCTCCCAGTTTATCCTTTAATTCTGTTAAACTCTTGACTCCAAAATTTCGGATTGATAAGAGTGCATCATCGCCTTTTGTATTTAATTCCATCACCTCGCGAACAGTAGTAATTCCTGTTCGTTTTAGTGAATTGAATACCCGCACTGACAAATCCAATTCTTCTATGGGGATATCCACTATCTCATCAACTGGTTCCGCCGGTTCGTCTACTTCAACCAGGGCGGCCAGCGATTCTGCTGTAACGCCAGCAAGATGCTGCAGATGTCCCATGAGGATTTTGGCGCTACTACTTAACGCCTCTTCCGGTTCAAGGGTTCCATCTGTCCAAACTTCAATTTCCAGATTGTCATATACAGTGCTTTGACCAACCCGGGCAGAGCCAACTTCAAAATTGACCCGTTGAACCGGATTATAAATCGCGTCAATTGGCAGTTCACCAATCGGGAGGCGATCTTTGCGGTCTTCAGTTGGCAGATAACCTCTGCCTATTCCAACCGTCATTTCAATAGTGAGCGGTTTATTCCTGCCATCTACTGTCATCAGGTATAGTTCCGGATTCACGATTTCAATTTCAGCTGGAGTGATTATATCCGCTGCAGTGACAACACCTTCACCTTTGACTTCCAGGTGCATATTGCTTAGATCGCCTTCATGCAGGATCAATCTCAGCTTTTTGATATTTAACATCAGCCGTAAAACATCCTCTTGAACGCCGGGAATCGTATCATATTCATGATCAATTTCCGTGATCCGGATAGATGTTACAGCGGAACCTTCCATGGAAGAAAGCATCACCCTGCGCAGGGCATTGCCTAAAGTTATGCCGTAACCGCGTTCCAGAGGATTAATCTCGTATTTTCCATAGGCCCGGGCTTCAGCCACTCTTTCAATTTTTGGTGTTACCATATTATTCATTCCTAGCACGGTTCACCTCTCCCTAATCCTATCGCTAATTAATGTTTGTCCTAATTACCGAGAATAATACTCAACGATCAGTTGTTCATTAAGATTTCCATCAATCTCTGATCGCTCAGGTAAACGAACTAAACTACCGGATAAGGTTTTCAAATCTCGCTTGGCCCATTCCGCCGGATTTCTATTTTCCGCATCTTTGGTCAGGTTCTTGAAGAAAGTTCTTTTTTTGGAACCTTCCCGAACAGCAATCTCATCCGTTGAGGAAACGATAACCGAAGGAACATTAGTTCGCCGGTTATTGATATTAAAATGTCCGTGAGTAACCAACATTCTAGCCTGTGCGCGGCTGGCGGCATAACCAAGCCGATAAACCACGTTATCAAGGCGGGATTCCAAAATTTGCAGCAGGTTCAAACCAGTTAAACCACGTCGTTGTTGAGCAGTCGCATAGTAGCGCCTGAACTGCCGTTCGGAAATATCATAAATTCGGCGGGCTTTCTGCTTGGCCCTTAACTGGCGGGAGAAGTCCGACTCACGATTACGTCGGTACAGGGCTCCTTTTCCATGCTGTCCCGGAGGATAGCTTCGACGTTCAAAAGCACAACTGGTTGTAAAACAACGTTCCCCTTTCAGGAACAATTTTTCACCTTCTCGACGGCAAACTTTACACTTTGCCTCACGATATCTTGACATAACAACTTCCTCTTTGCTCTTTAAAGCAAGTTCAAATAATTACTTATTGGTCCCAATCAATCAGTGACCGAATTACACACGTCGTTTCTTCGGCGGACGGCATCCATTGTGGGGAACAGAAGTAACATCAGTAATCGAGTTTAACTTCAGTCCCATGGCTTCAATTGCCCGCAAAGAAGCTTCCCGGCCAGGGCCAGGGCCGTTTACAAAGGCGTCTGCCTCGCGGATACCCATACCCATAGCTTTTTTCACGGCGTCTTCAGCCGCCAATCGGGCTGCAAAAGCGGTGCTTCGGCGGGATCCTCTTAATCCTACAGCGCCGGGACTGCTCCAGCAAACAGTGTTTCCCTGATGATCAGTGACTGTGATAATTGTGTTATTAAAGGTCGCATGAACATGAATTTGTCCAGATGCGAGTGATCTTTTTTTTCTTCTACCGCTTTTTGGGCGGGATGTCTTTTCTGCCATAGTACCTCTTCTATCTTCTTAGGTTAATCAACCAGTCAGCCAGCTTCTGTTTTTGCCGCAGGGAGGAAAGGCTCCCAAATTTCATGAAACACATCAGCTGGCAGATCTTCCCGATAAACTTCCGGTAATTCGGAAGTAATCGAAATAAAAACCTTGCTTAAGTTTTCTGCATACCTCGCCGGCGTCCACGACCTGCAACCGTTTTCTTCGGTCCCTTACGGGTCCGGGCATTAGTCTTGGTTCGCTGACCGTGTACCGGTAAGCCCCGTTTATGACGAATGCCCCGGTAGCAGCCAATTTCTACCAGGCGTTTGATATTCATCTGAACTTCACGTCGTAAATCACCTTCGACTTTGAAGTTTTTGTTAATATATTCCCTCAAACCTGTTATCTGGCTATCAGTTAATCCTTCAACTCGAGTTTCAGGATCCACGCCAACAACTCCGAGGATTTCCTTGGATCGAGTTAAACCAATCCCATAGATATAGGTTAGGGCAATTTCTACACGTTTATTACGCGGTAAGTCAATACCTTGAATACGAGCCATACTTTTTTATCCTTGCCTCTGTTTATGCTTCGGATTTTCACAAATGACGTAAACTCTTCCCTTACGTCTCACTATTTTGCATTTTTCACAGCGTTTCTTTACTGAAGAAGACACTTTCATGATAACACTTCCTTATTTAGCCTACTTCCCTTTTTCTTACTTCCAACAAAAGTACTATTATAACTGATTGAATATGTCCAGTCTAGGGAACTATTATTTCAGCGTTCTCCATTTCTGGTTAAAATCAACGGGCCGTTTGCAGTTACCGCAACGGTATGTTCATAATGCGCCGTAAGCGAATGATCTGCCGAGATGACTGTCCACTGATCAGCCAGCACCCTGGTCCTGTGCGTTCCCATCAAGACCATTGGTTCAATGGCAATTGTCATCCCTTCCTTAAGCACCATCCCCTGTCCCGGAATCCCGAAATTCGGCACCTGAGGGGGTTCATGCATGTGTTTTCCAACCCCATGGCCGGTGTATTTTCTGGGAACATTATAACCAAACTTCTCTACATGTTCCTGGATTGCAGCGGACACATCCCCAATGTGTTTCCCCGGAATCATTTGTTCTATCCCTTTATAAAGGGAATCCCGGGTGACCTGGATCAACTGTCTTTGTTTTTTACCAATCTCGCCCACACCATGTGTAAACGCGGAATCACCAATATAACCATCCAGTGTTGTTCCGCAATCCACAGAAACGATATCTCCTTCCTGAAGCACTCGGCCGCTTGGAATCCCATGAACCAACTCTTCATTAATACTGATGGTCAGTGTGGCCGGGTATGGATATGGTCCCGGATAGCCCTTAAAGGTGGGTATCCCGCCATGATCCCTGATAATCGTTTCCGCAGTGCTATCCAGATCTTTGGTAAAAACACCAGGTTTGATCATGGCTTTGACTTCTTCCAGCACCAGGGCATTTAAACTACCTGCTGCCTGCATTTTCACTATTTCAAGTTCTGTCTTGATATACTGCTCATCCAAAGAAATCATTGCCAATTTCCAACCGGGTTTTCCAGGGTCCTGAGTAGGTACTCTGCCCGTTATAATTTATTAACGTACTAACAATTTTTCATCATATCCATGCAGATTCAACTCCGCATCGATATTCTGGAATGTATCTCTGACAACACCCACTACGATCAGCAAACCGGAAGAAGTAATTAACATCGTTCCAGTGCCGCTGGTGCTTAATTCTGTAAGTCCCATTGCGGATAAGATCACACCAATCACAAATGGCAAAACTGCAATCGCGCCCAGGAAAAATGCGCCTGGGAATGTAATTCTCCTTAATACTTTTGTCAAATACCGTTGAGTAGGCGCACCCCTGCTGACTCCAGGAATCTGTGCACCGGAACGTTTTAAGTTTGTCCCATAATCCTGTTGGGCAAATAACACATCCGTATAGAAGAAAGTAAAACCAATCACCATCAGGAAATACAATAACCAATACCAGGGGGAAGTTCCCCCGAAGAGCGCTTGAGTATTAGCTGCCAAATTGGCGATCCAATAAATTTGGGAGGTCACAAAAAAGCTGGCTACAATGGCCGGGAAGGTTAATAATGATTGACCAAAAATTAATGGGATCATGCCTGCCATATTTACTTTCAGGGGAAGTGCACCTTTAACTGGCATGGATTGACGGCTGCCAACCCTTCTTCCTGGATACATCACCGGGATATTTCGCTGACCCTGCTGGACAAATACAATCGCATAGATAATCATCACAGTCAAAACCAGGACAAAGGCCAGAGTAATCCAGGGGTTATCCGTAAGACTCATGATTGATCCAAAATTTTGAGGAAGTCTGGCAACAATACCGGCAAAAATCAACAAGGAAAGTCCCTGGTTACGGATACCATATTCTGAGATCAGCTCACCCAACCAGATTGCAAACATCGTTCCAGCAGTCATACTGGCAACAATCGCCACACTGGGAATCAGAGAACTGCCGCTGAAACCGAAGTTGCTGATAATTGGAACACCACCAGCCAGGTTGGAAAATATCCGGATCTGGC
This sequence comes from uncultured Nitrosomonadaceae bacterium, assembly GCA_964195965.1. Taxonomy (GTDB): domain Bacteria; phylum Chloroflexota; class Anaerolineae; order Anaerolineales; family UBA11858; genus B10-G9. Next base: position 10,341 of record CAXMRF010000006.1, on the reverse strand, counting down.
CAACCGCTTGTAGCGCGGCCATTGGAATTGCCAGGATATATGTCCAACGTTCCATCCATTTGCGGCCTTCGGCAGGATCCTCTTCCATTTTTGCCTGCAGGGATGGAATAATGGGTACCAGAAGTTGCAAAATAATCTGGGCTGTAATATAGGGGTAAACACCCATAGCCAGCACAGAGAAATTGGAAACAGTACCACCGGATAACATATCCAGAATACCAACAAATGTGCTCCCTGCTCCGCCGCCGGAAATAATTGACGCAATAGCCTGACGATTAGCGCCAGGGATCGGAACATGAGCTGCCAAACGGTAAATTACCAGGATCATTGTTGTGATCAGTAACTTCCGCCGGATATCTTCTGCTTTCCACAAATAACGCCAAGCAGATTTTTTCATTTCTCTTCTCTCCTATATTCAATCCTCAAAAGGATTGAAATGGATTCATTTGTCCGCTGAAAGTTATTCAACTAACTTTCAATTACCTCAGCTGTGCCGCCCGCTTTTTCAATTTTTTCCACAGCTTTGCGGGAAAAACGATGGGCTTTGACTTTGAGAGGTTTCTTTAATTCACCACGACTCAAGATAACAACGGGGCGGTTAAGGGTATTAATCAATTCCGCTTCCCGTAATATTTCGGGGGTGACCTCAGAACCTTTACGGAACTGAGCAAGGAATTCCACGTTCACTTCCTGGTATTCCACCCGATTAAAATTCTTGAAGCCAGGTTTTTTCGGCATACGGCGGAAATAAGGTGTGTCGCCACCCTGGTGCCAGAGGGGAACCCCTCCACCTGCCCGGGAATTTTGACCCTTGGTTCCGCGACCGGCAGTTTTACCAGTCCCTGACCCATATCCTCGTCCAACACGTTTCCGATCTTTTTTTGAACCTTTATTTGGTTTCAAATCATGCAGTTTCATAATCAAATTCCTTCAGATCCACTTACTCTACCTCAACCAGGTGTTTCACACGGTCAATCATCCCCAGAACGCTGGGATGATCCGGACGTTCTACGATTTGGTTGATTTTTCTTAAACCCAGGGCTTCGAGGGTTCTGCTCTGGGGCTGGGATCGTCCATGAGCGCTTCTCACCAGCTTAATTTTTAACATTGTATCTTTTTTCTTCCTTGCCATGGTTTTATCCTCGATCCCAAAATGGGATCAGTTTCTCAGCATCTACACCGCGGTTAGCAGCTTCTTCATAAGGATCTTTAAGTTGTTCCAGACCATTAATGGTTGCCCCAGCGATATTCATTGCGTTGTTGCTGCCCAGTGATTTCGTCAAAACATTAGAAATCCCAGTAACTTCAACAACAGCTCGAACGGCGCCAGCAGCTATAACACCTGTTCCCTCAGAGGCGGGTTTCAATAGCACTCTCGCACCACCAAGTTTCCCAATCACTTTATGAGGAATAGTTGTGTCGTAGATTGCCACAGGATGCATATCATCTTTAGCGTTAGTAGCTGCTTTTCGAATAGCATCGGGAACAGATTTGGCTTTACCCATCCCAATCCCGACCTTACCTTTATGATCACCAGCGACCATTGTTACTCGAAAGGAAAACCTTCGACCGCCTTTTACCACAGCTGCAACACGCTCGATGTTAATAATCCTCTCATCAAATTCTTGTTCAGATTTTTCTTTATAACCGCTTGCCATAACTTTCTCCCGGTTTGGAAACTAAAACTGCAATCCTTTTTCGCGAGCGCCTTCAGCAAGGGCCGCAACACGGCCATTATACTTGTAGCCACCTCGGTCAAAAACAACGGCTTTGACACCTTTCTTCTTGGCCCGTGCAGCAATGGTCTCGCCAACCAGTTTTGCTTGTTCTTTTTTGGTCATCCCTTTAGTCTTTTTTCTTAATTCCGTATCAATGGTTGATGCGGAAGCAAGGGTATGCCCTTTATCATCGTCAATTACCTGAACATAAATTTCGTTCAGACTACGGAAAACATTTATGCGAGGTCTTTCAGCTGTTCCAATAACAGTCTTCCGTACTCGATAATGTCGTCGTTTGCGAGCAATCGCTCTGGTTCGTTTTTTCGCCATATTACGCTACCTTACCCGCTTTACCTGCTTTGCGGCGGACATACTCATCTTTATATCGAATGCCTTTCCCTTTATACGGTTCCGGTGGTCTGACTTTACGAATAACAGCTGAAATCTGGCCAACAACCTGTTTATCAATGCCAGATATGAAAACTTGCTGAGATCGGTCTCCCACTTCAAATGTAATGCCGGGAGGCGGCTCTATTTCAACAGGATGGGAAAAACCTACATTCAGCACCAGGTTTTTTCCCTGCAGGACGGCACGGTAACCTACCCCCACCAACTGCAGTTCCTTTTGAAAACCATCTTTGACACCAGTGACCATGTTTTGAAGCAAGGACCTGGTAGTTCCATGTAAGGAACGCATTTCTCTGATATCGGAAGGGCGTTTTACAACGATCTCCCCATCCTGAAATGAGATTTCAATCATCGGGGAAAACGAAAAATCCAATTCGCCCTTCGGACCTTTAATCTTGACATGCGATCCATCAATTTTTACATCTACGCCGGATGGAACTACAACCGGCAATCGTCCAACTCTAGACACAATACCAACTCCTTTTGTCCTTAATTGTTTTTCACAATCCGGGACCCTACCTACTTACCAAACCTTACAAACTATTTCCCCACCCACGCCTTGTTTCTTTGCGTCTCTACCAGTCATCAGGCCTCTGGAGGTCGTCAATATGGAGATTCCCATTCCTGACAACACATAGGGTATTTCATTTTTCCCTGCATAAATTCTCTGTCCAGGCAGACTGATTCGTTCGAGATTTGTAATCACAGAACGTTTAGTGCGTCGTTTGCCGACATACTTTAATTCCAGGGTTAAGGTTTTATGGGCTGAATTAATATCAGTTACACCGTAGTTGCTAATGAATCCTTCTTCAGCCAAAATTTTCGCAATGGATATTTTTATCTTAGAGCTGGGCATCGCCACTTGGGCATGTTCAGCTCGCACTGCATTTCGGATTCTCGTTAACATATCAGCAATTGGATCATTAAAGCTCATTACTCATCCTCCATCCGAGTTACCAAGATGATTTGGCAACACCGGGGATTTTCCCCTCGAGTGCCAACTCACGGAAACAAATTCTGCACAGACCAAATCGCCGCATATAACCTCGCGGTCGACCGCATTTTTTGCAGCGATTAATTTCCCTGACCTTGTATTTTCGGCCTTTTTCTCGCGCAATCATACTTTTCTTTGCCATTATTGGTTAACCTCCTTAAACGGCATTCCCAATTTCCTTAGCAGCTCCCGACCAGACTCATCATCCTGGGCAGAAGTGACAATTGTGACTTCAAAGCCTCGGATTTTGCTGACCTCGTCGTAATTCACTTCTGGAAATACCAGCTGCTCAGTGATGCCGAGAGTATAGTTACCTCGCCCATCAAATGAATTGGGTGAAACTCCTCTAAAGTCACGCACCCGGGGTAAGGCAACATTCATGAGACGATCCAAGAATGACCACATTTTATAACCCCGTAAGGTAACGGATGTGCCAATAGCTACTCCAACCCTCAACTTAAAGTTGGCGATATTTCGCTTGGATTTATTGAGCAATGGCTTCTGTCCAGAGATTTTTGTCAAATCACGAACAGCTTCATCCAGGAGCTTGCCATTATCCAATGCATCACCCACACCAATATTTATTACTATTTTTTCAATGCGGGGGCATTGCATAATATTTTCCAGACCAAGATCTTTCACAAGACTTGGTACGATCTCTTTCTTATAACGCTCTTGTAATCTATTCATTCATTTGCTCCCAGCAATCAGTCAATCAACGCTTCGCAGCGTTTGCATACCCGGTGGGCTACACCATCTTCGCGGTTGATCCCAACACGGGTGGGTTTTCCACACGAAGGGCAAACCAGCATGACGTTGGAAATATGAATTGGTCCTTCAAATTCAATAATGCCGGGTGTCATTGTCCTGCCCTGAGCCTGGATTTGGCCCTGATGTTTCTTACGGATATTTATTCCTTGTACGGTTAATCGTCTCTTTTCCCGGTAAACTTTAAGTACTTCACCTTGTTGACCTTTGTCAGCTTTTCGCCCACTGATCACTTCGACGGTATCACCCTTTCGTATTTTCAATTTCACGACTTTTACTCCTGCTTTTAATTTCCCTTAGACGGTTTCAGGTGCCAGGGAAACAATCTTCATAAACCCTCTTTCGCGAAGCTCTCGGGCAACCGGACCAAATATTCGGGTGCCTCTAGGGTTGGTGCCATCTGCATCCAGGATAACAACAGCATTATCATCAAACTTGACTGTTGATCCATCTTTGCGGCGCCATTCCTTCGCTGTGCGAACAACTACTGCCCGGACAACTTCGTGTGCCTTTACAGCTCCCTGGGGAACTGCACTTTTTATCGTTCCAACTACCACATCGCCAACTCCAGCATAACGCCGGGTGGATCCACCCAGAACTCGAATAACAAGCAATTCGCGGGCGCCGGAATTATCGGCAACTTTTACTCTTGATTCTTGCTGTATCATAGCTGCCTCCGATTAAGCTGAAACCGCTTTACGAACGATTTCTTCCACAACCCATCTTTTTGTCTTTGAGATCGGTTTGGATTCTACGATCATGACCTGATCACCAATTTCGCATTCCAGCTCGTCATGGGCTTTCACAGAATTATGCCGGTCGATGACTTTTTTATACAAACGATGGCGGAATCGCCTTGTTATTTTGACCGAAACGGTCTTATCCATTTTATTACTAGTAACAACGCCAGTTATGCGTCGGCGATTGCTCATGAGTCACCTTCCACTGCGGCTTCCTGCTCGCGTTCATGTAATATAGTTTCGAGCCTGGCGATCAAACGCCGGGTCTCTGTTATTCGAGACGTATCCAATAATTCACCAGTTGATTGCTGGAACCGAAGGTTCATTAATTCTTCCCTGGTTTCATCAACTTTGACCCTGATTTTGTCTTCCGCTAAAGCGCGGATTTCTTCTGCTTTCATGCGCTTTCTCCTACTTCTTCTCGGCGGACTACCTTGGTTTTGATGGGCAGTTTGTATGAAGCCAATTTTAATGCTTCTCTGGCTATGCTTTCATCAACGTCTCCGCCAATTTCAAACATAATCCGGCCTGGTTTCACAACCGCAGCCCAATATTCAACATCGCCTTTGCCTTTACCCATCCGTGACTCAGCCGCTCGTTTTGTAATCGGTTTATCAGGAAAGATCCGAATCCACACCTTACCACGGCGTTTCATCGCTCTCACCATCGCGCGGCGGGAGGCTTCTATCTGTCGGGCAGAAATCCAGGCTGGTTCCAGCGCTTGCAGTCCAAATTCACCAAAGTGGATTTCTGAACCGCGGCGGGCTTTGCCTTTCAAACGGCCACGCATTTGCTTTCTGTATTTAGTACGTTTTGGCATCAACATGTTACTAATCCTATCCTTACTCCGTGGAAGTCTGTTGCTTCAGCGTTTATTTGCTGACGTAGACTCCATCATGGGCTTCTTTTTCTTCATCTTCTTCCAGTGTTGGGAGGACTTCGCCTTTATAAATCCAAACCTTCACACCAATATTGCCATATGATGTAGACGCTTCTGCCAGGGCATAATCAATATCAGCCCGTAAGGTCTGGCGAGGCACACGGCCTTCTCTCATATGGATAGTGCGTGACATTTCTGCACCGCCCAAACGCCCGGCAACTTCCACACGGATACCTTCTGCACCTTCTCGCATTGTGCGCTGAATGGTCCGTTTCATTGCCCGGGAAAAACTGATCCGACCTTCAATCTGGCGGGCAATATTAACTGCCACCAAATAGGCATCCAGGTCAGGGGCTTCAATTTCTTTAATATCCACATCAATTGTCTTTCCGACCAAATCTTCCAAACTCTTGCGCAAGATCTTGACATTTGCGCCTTTGCGCCCGATCAATACACCGGGTTTTGAAGTATGGACGATAACTTTTACTTTGCCAGGAAAGCGTTCAATTTCAATTTTGGAAACTCCTGCTTTGTCCCCATCCTGATGGATTAAATCCCGAATAGCGAGATCTTCATGAAGGTGTTCAACGTACTTATCCCCTTCAGCAAACCATCGGGCATCCCAAGTCTTGGTTATTTTCAAACGAAATCCAATTGGATGTACTTTACGACCCATAATTTCTCCTACTGCTCACGTCTGCCCAGTAATAAATTTTGCCAGGGCAGTTGTTTACATATCCTCTACTAAAGCTTAAGCCCCTTCCTGCTCTCTTAATATTATCGATATATGTGAAGACCGGCGCAGGCGGGGTTTTACCCGACCGCGTGCTCCGAACCGTCGCCACTTGCGGGTTGGACCTTCATCAGCAAAGATTTTGTAAATGTACAAATCATACCGATTCAGTCCAAAATTATTTTCTGCGTTGGCAATCGCCGATTTGATCAATTTAGAGACCGGTCCGGCTGCCTTATTGGGTGTATAGTTCAACACCTCAAGGGCTTCCACAACACTTTTACCTCGAACCAAATCTATAACCAGGCGGGTTTTCTGAGCAGAGATAGAAATCTGCCCTGCTTTCGCTGTAATATCCTTATCTATATCCATATCTAAATCTCCCCAGCCGCAGAGTCAGCGGTATCCTTTTTACGGGAAGTCCGCTTGGTTGCTAAATGTCCGCGGAAAGTCCTGGTGGGAGCAAATTCGCCCAGTCGATGACCAACCATATTCTCGGTGATGTAGATCGGCACATGCCGACGTCCATCATGAACCGCAATAGTGTGGCCCACCAATTGAGGGAAAATCACGCTTGCCCGACTCCAGGTCCGGATAACATTCTTTTCTCCGCGCTCATTCATCGCTTCAATTTTCTTTAATAACTTGGGGTCTATGAATGGACCCTTTTTCAATGATCTTGACATTCCATTTACTCCTCATGTATTGCTTTATAAAAAACAATACAGGATTATCTTAGCGGCCCTTCTTCTTTCCAACTCGTCGATCGCGAACAATATATTTCCCTGTTCGTTTATTTCGCCGGGTTTTGGCACCCAGAGTTTTCTTGCCCCAAGGACTCTTGGGACTCGGCATACCAATCGGGGAGCGACCTTCACCACCACCATGCGGATGGTCCCTGGGGGACATCGCACTGCCGCGGACTGTGGGCCGGATACCCATATGACGTTTCCGTCCAGCTTTTCCTAATTTGATATTGCCGTGATCCACATTGCCTACCTGGCCAATAGTGGCCATACAATTTTGCAGGATCAAACGAATCTCGCCAGAAGGCAAGCGCACTTGACCATATTTTCCTTCTTTGGTAATCAAACGGGCGGATGTACCTGCAGAACGAACTAACTGTCCTCCGCCACCTACTTTTAATTCAATATTATGTATACGTGTACCAGTAGGAATATTGCTCAAAGGCAAAGTATTTCCCGGAGCGACTTCCGCTTGATCGCCGGATAGCACTGTATCGCCAACGCGTAAGCCCAAAGGAGCGATGATATACCGTTTTTCACCATCGGCATAATTCAACAGGGCCAGCCTGGCTGTACGATTGGGATCATATTCAATAGCCGCAACTTTGGCGGGGATATTAAATTTTTCACGTTTAAAATCGACTATCCTGATTTTTCGCTTATGACCGCCACCTCGATGACGAACCGTAATCCGACCATAGGAATTTCGTCCACCTTTCTTGTGGAGGGGTTTAACCAGGGAAGGTTCCGGCTTGCTCTTGGTGATCTCTTCAAATGTATAGCCGGTCATTCCACGCCTACTGGGGGTAACCGGTTTATATTTCTTTACTGCCATTACCGTACTCCTTCAAAGACAGAAATCGTATCACCTTCAGCCAGGGTAACCACTGCTTTTTTATAGGCACTGCGCCGAATTAACACCCGGCGGCTCTGGGCACGACGAGATCTTTTTGCTGGCATAACCATAGTGTTCACCCGCAAGACTTTGACATCAAAAATTGTCTGAACGGCTTCCTTGATCATGCTCTTGGTTGCATTATTCGCCACCTCAAACACAAACTGGTTAAGCTTCGCATATTGGTGGCTGGATTTTTCAGTTAATATTGGACGTCTTAAAACGTCATAAATAGAAGTCATCGCCCTACTCCCGTAATAGGATTTCCGAGATTCGATCCAGTCCTGATTTGACCAGGATGACCTTCTCATGTCCTAATAAATCTCGAATATTCAAATAATCTGCCAGGATAAGATTTGCTTTGGACAAATTCTTAATGGCCCGGGCAATCAAGTCGTAGTTCTCATCCCGTTCAGGATATACAATCAGGCAATTTTGACTGCCAGCGATTTTATCTAAACCAGCTACCATCAATTTAGTTTTGGGTTCCTTGAGAGAAAATTCCTCAATGATATAAATATCCCCAATGGCAAACTTCTGGGTAATTGCAGATCGCAATGCAGCCCGGCGCATTTTCTTAGGCATCTTCTTGTCATAAGAACGTGGTTTCGGGGTAAAGATCTTACCACCCCCTACCCACTGCGCAGCTCGGATAGATCCCTGTCTGGCCCGACCGGTCCCTTTCTGGCGCCAAGGTTTGCGGCCACCACCGGAAACTTCACTTCTGCCTCTTGTGCTATGAGTTCCAAGCCGTTGGTGCGCCAGCTGGCGAATAAAGGCCTGATGCATCATATCCACATTTACAGGGGCGTTAAAAATCTCACCTGGCAAATCTACGGTGTCAATTTTCTTGCCCTTCATATCGATAACATTTGCTTCCATAATCATTTGCTCCAACCGGCTACTGCTTCCGGGCTTCCTTAATAATGACTAACCCGTTTTTAGGTCCTGGTACGGATCCTCGGACGGCAATAATGTTGTTCTCAGGATCAATCCTGGAGACCAACAAACCCTGGGAAGTAACCGTGTCGTTTCCCATCCGTCCTGGCATTCTTTTGCCTTTAAAAACACGTCCCGGAGTGGATCCGGCACCAATGGAACCTGGCGCTCGCTGTCTGTCGGATTGACCGTGTGTTTTCGGTCCACCGGAAAACCCATAACGCTTGACAACACCTGCAAAGCCGCGTCCTTTGGATTTTCCTACAACATCCACTCGCTCACCTTCTTCGAATACTTCTACGGTGAGAGTTTGACCTTCTTCCAATACTTCTTTCGTTCGGAATTCCCTCAAAATACGAAGGGGTGGCAATTCATTTTTCTTCAGGTGGCCAAGTTCACCACCGGATAAACGCTGGGTTTTTGTTTCTTCAAAACCCAACTGAACTGCGCTGTATCCATCCAGATCCAATGTGCGGACCTGTGTAACATAACAAGGCCCAGCTTTAATAACTGTAACGGGAACAGCTTTTCCCGCGTCATCAAATAACTGGGTCATACCAACTTTCTTGCCAATTAGCCCTTTCATCATTTGTCTCCTAACATTAATTTATTTTCTGGGACTGTCAACTAGGGCTTAGCTTCATCATCCCAAATAACGCAGTAAACGGATCCTTCGCGAACATCTGGTTGTTGTGTTCTCACCAGGAAATGTTCTTACGTTATCTTATATATTGTTGCTGGAGTGGTGTACTACCTTCCTCCAACATAACTCCGCTCTATTTGCGGCGGAGTTGGTCGAACTTGCTTACCTTACTGCTGCCCCCTGCAATTTGACACAGACTGCCAATTATACACTATTAAATCTTAATTTCAATATCAACACCTGCAGGTAAATTAAGACGCATCAGTAAGTCGATCGTCTGTGAATCGGGTTCCAGTACGTCGATCAGACGTTTGTGTGTTCGAATCTCAAAATGTTCATGAGAATCTTTGTGAACAAAGGTAGATCGCCGAACGGCAAACTTCTCAATTCGGGTTGGCAGAGGAACCGGTCCAGCAACGCGGGCGCCGGTTCTCTCAGCAGTTTCAACAATACGTCGTGCGGACTGGTCCAGCACTCTGTGATCATAAGCTTTCAGACGGATTCGTATTTTTTGTTTAGCCATAGTTTTACCCTAAGATCTCGGTGACTACACCAGACGCAACCGTCAGGCCACCTTCTCTAATTGCGAACTTTCCACCCTGCTCCAATGCGATCGGTACGATCAATTCAACTTCCAAGTTCACATTGTCGCCAGGCATAACCATCTCAACACCTTCCGGCAGGGTGATTGACCCTGTCACGTCGATGGTCTTGATATAAAACTGCGGCCGGTAGCCGGTGAAGAACGGTTTATGCCGTCCACCTTCTTCCTGCTTCAGCACGTAAACTTCTGCCATGAACTTAACAATCGGCTTGATGCTCTTCGGCTTGGCGATTACCATGCCGCGCTGAACCTCTTCTCGACCCGTTCCTCTCA
>CAXMRF010000005.1:52311-53493 GCA_964195965.1 uncultured Nitrosomonadaceae bacterium | reverse complement strand
GGGAGCACAATTTCAATCTTCAGCTTATCGTTCCCTGACGTCTCAATTTGGGATCACACCATCCATGTCTCGGAGAGGGAATTGCCTGGACAATGCACCAACGGAAAGTTTTTTTTCTCATTTAAAAGAGGAATTGATTCGTCATATCAAGATCAAGGATTTTCAAGAGGCCGTTAAGCTTGTAGAAGATTACATTCATTTCTATAACAACGACAGGATCCAGCTTAAAACAAAACTGACGCCTTTGGAATTCAGACGTCAGTTTGTATAATTTACCCAGAGAGGCTTTATTTATTTGTCCGGTTTACAGGGTGCACACCATTATGAATAAGGCTGTTTTATTCTCAATAATTTGTTCTATTCTGGATCAGTTGTTTCCGAAGCCAGGTGATATTTACTGGGATGTTCTCCTGGTCTGAACCCGCTGATGATAATCAAGGCATTAGTCACGGTACGTCCGGGATTACGCCATTGATGTTCCAGATCGGCAGAGAATAACAAAGCATCTCCAGCTTCGAGCTTGTAAGATTCCCCGTCAACATCATAAACCAATTCTCCCCTTAAGCAGAAAACAAATTCATGGCCGGTATGGGTCATGGGGAATCGACCGCTGCTGCTGCCCGCTTCGAGAGTGATCATAAATGGATCAACTGACCCTTCATATCTCCCGCCGCCCAGACCTTCCCATAATCCTCGAAAGAGAGGGATCCGGTTGCGTTCAGAAGATTTGATCAACACAACGTCACGTTTTGCTGGAGTGTCTTCAAAAAACGCGGTAACGGGTATCTCAAGCGCCGTGGCGATCTTATAAAGAGTACTCACAGAAGGTGAGGACAATCCCCGTTCGATAACGCTGAGAGCATTTGCGGATAAACCACTTAAACGACCCAGGGCCCGAATTGATAGTTCCCGTTCTTCCCTGAGTTTACGCAAACGATCGCTGATATTGACTGAAACAGCTTCCTGATCGAAAATATCCATATAACCTCGATTGATAATACTTTCTACGATTATATCAAAAGAAGGGATATCAGACCAAATGACTTGAATTAAATATTATTTGTACAACTTAATGGCTAAAACCGCGTATATTCTGGTAGAAGAGAAAAAGTTAATTTATCAGGAGATTAAATAATGGTTAATGAAAACAAGAGACTTTATCGTTCGGTGGAGGACCGTCAC
>CAXMRF010000005.1:45364-52211 GCA_964195965.1 uncultured Nitrosomonadaceae bacterium | reverse complement strand
AAAAAGTTAATTTATCAGGAGATTAAATAATGGTTAATGAAAACAAGAGACTTTATCGTTCGGTGGAGGACCGTCACATTGCTGGTGTATGTGCTGGAGTCGCTGATTATTTTGACATAGATCCGACCCTGGTTAGGCTTTTATTTGTCCTCGGCTTTTTTGTGACAGGCAGCGGATTATTTTGGGCTTACGTGATTATGATGATCGTTGTGCCTGAATATGTTCCGGCATCCCAGGATATTGTTACTGCGGAAGTGGAAGAAGTCACTCTAGAAAAGAAATAAGGACTATAACGAACGAAAAAAGCCCGGTGATCCGGGCTTTTTTCGTTCATCCACCTGATAAATAGAGGAATTATTCAATAAAAATTTCTACGTGTTCCCGGTCTTCTTCGTCTATTACATCAACAATTTTACCGTTTATATTTTCAGACAATGCTTCTTTGACTGCTTCCATCATCTGGGCGTTTTCCATCTCCGGGACAAACTGCGAGGCTATATTTAAGCCTGCGTCTACCAACCGCATCGGGACATTGACGTTTACTTTGGTCTTTCCCGAGGACATATCAGTAACCCGAACTCGCAAAGTTTGACGGGAAAGAGATCGTTTGTTAGATTTTTTGCTATCATCGGTTCTCTGAGATAAAGCAGAGATAAGTTGGGATCCTTCCTCTGCCGATACTTTTCCATCACTGACCATTTTTAGGATTTTCATCCGTTCTTCACTGGTAACCATATTCTTGCTCCTTCTTGGGTATTCATCCTAGCCAATATAAATCTTAACCTTTTCGCTGTTCTCGCCTTCATCCACATCAATAATTAATGGCGCATCCCCTGCAGAGTAATTCCCCAGCGCAAGGAAGATTTCATCCACGCCAGTTGCGTCTAGATTGGGAATAAATTTGCCAAAAGTCCTGATGCTCCAGGCAAAAAAGTGGTTAGGGATCGGGAAACTAATGGCAATTCTTTCTGGTTTTTCGCCCGGTGGCTGCTGTACTCTGATATGGATCCAGGGCCCTGTGCGGCTGTTCCAGCCAAGAACCAAAAGCCCAATGCCGATCAAAAACGGAATCCAGGCTGCTATAAAACCCAAACCGATTCCATTTACTGACCAGGCTTGAAACATAAGGGCCCCGCCCAGTACAGTAATGGCAACACCGATCCAAAATGGGATTATCCACCAGGACTTCCATTTTTCCATGTCCTCGTTAATAATTTCAGGAGAAGCGGTAAGAGTTTCATTTGGATTTGTAGATTCTTCCATATCCGCACTGGCATGAAGATATTCCTCATCCGCAGCATCCCAGCTTTCACCTAAAGCTTCAATCAGTTTCAAGCCATCCTGAGGGCTGATCGTACCTTTCTGGATCATTTCTAATATTTCCAACCGCTCTTGATTTTCAGTCATTGTTTTTTATTGCCCTCCAATGCCATTAATAAATCATCAGCTTCATCCAGGGAGATTTTCTTTTCCTGGAGCATTTTCAGGATCAATATTCGTTCATCTTCAGAGACTAATTTCTTGTCAGCTTCTGTATTGAGGAACTTGTCGAGATTAAATTCTTTAGTTTTTGCTTTAACCTTGAGTGCTTTTCGTCGGGCCTGAGCGATCTTTTTCTCTACTTTGGCCTGGGCTTTCACGGCTGCAAGTTCAGCTTTGTGGGCTGCCATTCGACTGCTCTCCTCAATCTGAAAGCCGATCTTTTTAAGATTTTCTTCGGATATTCCAATAGATTCCAAAGATTCAGAGAGGCCAGAAAGGGATTCTTTGAGATCTTCTTCCAGGTGCCCCAGGCTGGTTTTTATTTGTTCGGCAGTATGGGTGGAAAAATCTACTGTCATGGATCCTAATTCTTCCGCGTTCATCTTCAATCCAGTGAAGACTGTAAAATCGTCGCTCGATAAGAACACTTTACCTCCCGCCGAAAGGAGTATTGCGGGACCGCCTTCGCCGAGTTGTTGATCTAATTCGTTTTCCTCGATTTTTAAATCCAGTTCGCCTAAAATTATAGTGATATCGTTTTCTTCGCTCTGGATGGTGAGATCGGCATTTGTGTCTGAGGGAATGGAAATCGAGAGATCGCCTCCCACTGAAACTTGATAAGCCTGCCAGGGTACTGGGTGGATATCGACCGTCCCATCACCACCGGCCTTGGCTTCGATACCGCCCGCTACATTTTCTATTTGAATATCGCCTCCGACCTGCTGGAAACCGACCTGGCCTTGAATGCTATCTACCAGGCCATCACCGCCGATATTTTTGATACGCAGATCGCCGTGAATGTTTTTAGAAATTACGTCACCACCTACAGAACCAACGCTTGTGGAGTTGACATCATTCAAAAGGAGATCATTACCAATAGATTGTATTGCCAGATCACTGCCAACGCCTTTGATTACGCTATCACCGCCAACGGATAAAATATTAATCTCCAGGTTGTGTGGCACATGAATGATCCCGTCCCCTGGAAAGCTGATCTCAACTTTGTTTTTCTTCGTTTTAACCAGATCCTCATCAGATAGGTCCTTGATGCGGATTTCATCACGATTCCATCCTGTAAGATACAGGTCTCCGCCCACGCTGACCACGTCAAGTTTGGAGATCCCATCCATGGGAATGTTATGATTTTCCATGGTTATTTCTCCTTATCCTTGATCTGTTTGAGGGCGTCTTTATAACTGATGGTTCCTTCGTCCAGGTTGTTCAGAATTTCCTGCCGCTCGTCTTCAGAAAGTTCGGGAACTTCTTCCTCGCCGCCCGGTTCATAACCCAGCGCTCGGATTACATCATGAAGCAGTTTCCGGATAGTGGGATAAGAATAACCGAGTTCTTTTTCCATGTGCGTGATCTTGCCTTCCAGGCGGACAAAGGTTTCCACGAAGTCCATTTGTTTGGGAGTCAATTGTGAAAATGTCCGGGAAGAAAATCGACCTTCAATGGTGGTGCTGCAGTCCCGGCAATTAATTTGGGTTACTACAACTTCGCCACCGCAGATCGGGCATTGTGAGGGTAATGGATGCATGACTTACTCCTTGGTTAAAAATTAGCTTAGTGGGCTGTCTGGGTGCGATTAATTAATTGCTGCCCTGACAAGATCAGCATTCGACCGACAGATGAATAAAGCTTGGCTGACCAGGGTGTCGGATGCTCCAAAGACTTTACTACATTATATTGCTCTGCCTGCTGATGAAGTTCTTTTTGCTCAGTACTAAAAGTGATTAAATTGGTTGTAAACATTTTGTCCTCCAGTTAAGGATTGTGAACATTGTTTACAGTATATCAAAAAAATCAATATTGTCAAGGGTAAAAATAAGAAATCTTAAAAAATATATTGAATATATTGATTTTCCCTTCGTTTTTTCATAAATTTGAGGGAAATTGAGTGTAAATTAAGGACAAATAACAGCTCCAGGAGATCTTAAAGCTGGAAAATCAGCTGTATTTAGATAGAAAAAATTTGGAAAACGAGGTCATGGTGTAGGTCGGGGTGAGCTAATCAGACTTTTTTCTTCTGCATCAACGCTGGCTGAGATGGTTTCCCGATAACGCACCAGGAACCCCAGGTATTCTTCAGGTCCATTTTGAGCAATCCAGCCGTCCAGGTTAAAAGGAATGACTCCAGCAGCAGGTATCCATTCTCCATTATATTTTCGAGCAATGTGGATATGAGAACCTGTGCTTTCTCCACCTTCGCATGATGGATGTCCAAGAAGATCACCTGTCTCTACAAGAGTTCCCTCTAGAATTTTGGATTGGGTGCCCAGGTGGAGATATAGTAAAACCCAACCTGTCCGCGTATCTCCATCCCCGTCCAGATCCAGCTCAATCAGGCCGGTTTCGCTCCGGGCAATGATGCCAGGGGCAACAGCCACAGCCCACTCGCTGGTGATTTCACAACCGCTGCTGGCGCTAGGGGGGGCAAAATCCAGGGCTGCCCAGGGATCACCATGTCCCCAACCTGTATGTGGTCCGCCGGTAAAGGCCCATGTTTTGCCGCTCTCAAAGGGTAATGACATTGTTGGCTGGAGAAGACTTCCGGGGATATGCGGTTCACAATCCCAAGGATCATCAAATAAAGCCTGATAGGTTTTTATAAATCCATCTGCGCTGATGATTTGATCAAAGATTCTTTTGGGTTGCTGGTGGGAAAAATAGTATTGCAAGGCAACAGTAGCGGCATTTTGCCAGGGATCCGGGTGTTCAATGGTTTGGTCTAAAAATTCCAGTGTATCAAGATTATTAGTTAACCATCCATAATAACCCTGGTTGAGGACATTGGCAGCCCAGACGAGCTGGATATACAGGCCGTGATACCCCGTTGCTCTGTATCCCAATGGATAGCCATCAAGTAAACCTTCCGGGGGAATGGGATCGCTGAGTGCGCCTAACTGATATTCTAAAATCGCCAGGAGAAGTTTTGGACTAACGCTGAAACTGGTGGAGACATAGGAAATGATTTCAGCGCCGGTGCGTTGTTCTTCGGCGGCAAATTGTTGATAATTCTTAAACCATCCGGGTTGAGAGTCAACAAAGGCGGTGATATCAAAATCGGTTTGAGCAGGTCCATAGATAAAAGCGCAATTGGGAAGCATTTGAAATTGAGATCCCCACAGTGGTTCATAATAAATGGGAATTTTCATTGGCAATCCGGGCGGCAGCGTAGTGGCATCTTCTGGAATGACGGGATTTTCTTCCAGTATTTCTTGGGTTGTGGAGTTAAATCGAAATGCCAGATTTGTGAGTGTATCTCCGGTCTGGGCTGTATATTCTACGAGCTCACCGGGAGTATATAAGGGTCTTTCAGTTACTGGTATTGCTGAAACGATAGGGGTTGATAAAGGGGCAGAGCCCTGAATGGTCTCCCCTCCCTGAATTTGAGGCATACAAGCTGAACCCATCAATATCAGGATCCAGAAGGCCTGAAAGGGAAATTTCCTTTTGTTTTCTGTGAGTTTCTTTTTGTGGGACATAGGACACCAATTTTACCGCGTAACTTGGCTTCCCGGGGCACTGTAAGGGCTGGCTGTGACTACACTTTCACCAGGTTTGGTTAGACTCCCCTTGTATATAGCAGAGCCATTATGTGCAGTCCAGCCACTTAACACGAAGGGAATAGGACCGTCTGCGGTCATCCATTCCCCATTATACTTTCTGGCCATATGAACGTGGGTTCCTGTAGATATGCCCCCCTCACAGGAAGGATGTCCTAGTCTGTCGCCAGTATTGACTTCATCCCCCGCGTTTACCAGCCGGTCCTCGGTGGCAATATGTAAGTACAACAACACCCATCCTGAGTGTTCATTGTCGTTGAAATCCAGGTTGATAATCACGACCCCATTCTCCGCCTTTACAACCAGACCGGGTGCGGATGCTGTGACATAGGCATAGGATTTTGAACATTCTCCCCGAAAACTAGAGGGGGCAAAATCAATAGCAGACCAGGAACCTTCTCTTTCCCAGGCACCGTGAGGTCCTCCTGTGTAATTCCAGACTACTCCGGGGGAGAAAGGAAGTTCCAGTGCAGGCTGAATTAAATTGTGCGAAAACAGAGGTTCGTATTGAGTTCTATTTTCCGGGGATCCAAATAGACCTTCGTAGGTTGTGATAAAACCGGTATCTTCATCAAGAGCCTGGATCCATTCTTCACTGTCATAGATCTGGGAGAATATATATTGAAGTGCCACTGTGCCTGCATTGAGGCTGGGCTCAATCCTGGCGGTCACTTCTCTGGATTGGTTTTGTGAATTCTTGAGCGCAATTTCAGTTAATCTGCCTTCCCGCCAGCCATAATAACCTATTGAGAGTTGGTTAACAGCCCATCGCAGTTGATTTACAAGTCCATCATCGTCATAATTAATGTGGCCAAGGGGATATTTTAATTGGGCCAGATTTTGAGGTTGACCAAAGACCCAGTTGCTTTGATATTCCAGCAATGCCAGCAATAAGTAAGGATTGAGGGAATTGTTCTCTGCGATATTTTTAACGATTTCACCCCCGTTTGTCAATAAGGTATGTTCATACTCACGTTCTTCGCTGAGATATCCTCCAGCTTCTTCAACAAACTGTATTACATCAACCGGGAAATCAGAATCCGTGATTGCTCTGGAATAGACAAATTCACTATCAGGCAGCAAATGAGTGCTTGAAGTGGTGTTAATTAAAACCTGTGGAATCACCAGTAAAGTGCCTGGATTGATGAATGAGGTCTCCGGCAGATCTACATTGGATTGGATTTGATTTTTCCCTACACCAAAATGAGTAGCAACAACGCCTAAAGTATCTCCTGCCTGGGCGTGATAAACAATCGGCTCCTGCTGCACATTGGGGGTGGGCACCAGGGTTTCAGTTGGGGGAATGTATACGGTGGGTGTTGGATTGAAAGACTGGTCAATGGTGGGGGATGGCTGAATAGTAGGCGCCTGGGTTGGCCGCGGATTGAAATCTTCCGGCGTGGCAGTATTTCCCATAGGGGGCACAAAAATAGGGGGTGTTTTTTGGTAGAAATTACACCCCGCAAGGGAAATCATTAGCAGTGAAATTATGATTCGTTTCAAAATAAATTTACCGTTGGATCTGATTTACATCAGTCTTTGAGTCTTCAGCTTGGATGACTTGATCGCCACGAACCAGCAATCCTTGATAGGCGTATCCCTGGCCCTGGGAAACCCAGCCATCTAAAATAAAAGGAATGTTTTGATCAGCGGGGATCCATTCCCCATTATACCGTCGGGCAATATGCAGGTGAGATCCTGTTGAGATGCCTCCTTCACAGGAAGGATGACCGATTCGGTCGCCCGCTTCCAGCCGGGAGCCTAGCTCGACCCGATCCCTGGTTTCTATATGCATA